>SXQZ01000193.1 GCA_005792725.1 Actinomycetota bacterium | reverse complement strand
CGCCACCCTCATCGTCGCCGCGGAACTCCAGCGCTTCGTGGCGGACTGAGCGGGCCCCTCACGTTCGCCGCGGAACTCCAGCGCTTCGTGGCGGACTGAGCGGGCCCCTCACGTTCGCCGCGGAACTCCAGCGCTTCGTGGCGGACTGAGCGGGCCCCTCACCCTCCCCGGGGAAGTCAAGCGCTGCGTGGCGGAGTGGGCCTGTCACCTCGCCCCTCGGTGGCAGTCGCCGGGGGGGCTGACCCCGCGGCGACTGCCACCACCTACCCCTGGGCGTAGTGCTCCCGTAGGAAGGCGATGAAGGCGTCCCTGTCGCCGTCGGCGATCGGGGCTCCGTCGTCGCCCGGGCGGAAGGCCAGCCGCAACTCCCGGGCCACCGGCTCATCGGCGGCCATGAGGTCGTCGAGGTTGCCCAGCCAGCGGATGTCGGCATCGCGCTGCAGGAGGTGCTTCACCGCGGGCGCCGAGTAGGCGAACGTCTCCGTCTGCGCACCGCCGCCGACCACGATGCGCTGGCCCAGTTGCGCAAGTTGCTGGGCCCGCTGGGTCTCATCCGCGCTCGACGGGTCAATGTTCCACAGCGGGATCTCCACGGCGAGTGCGCTCACCAGCGCGTTGGCGTCGGCGAACCAGCACAGGGCCTCCACGCCCTCGCTGCGGGTGCCCGCAAGGCCCACCACGAGGGCCCCCCACTGGTTGGCCGCGGGGTCGGCCACCGCCGCCCGGCCGAGGCCGGTGCTGAGTCCCCCGGGGACCGGACTGCGCTCTCCATCGCCCATGATCACCCTCTCCCGCGCTTGCCGACGATGTGAGGCTACCGCCCCGGGCCCCCCCGGCCACCTCCCCACGGTGCCCCCCGCACTCGTCGCCGCGCCGGGGCCGCTGCGCCCGGCGTGCCGACGCCCGGTCCACCCCCGGCCACGATGCCGAGGATGGCCGCGAGGGTGGTGATCCCGCGGGTGCGCACTGTCACCCTGACGCCTCCGCGTGGACCGAGCGCAGCGCCGCCAGGTCGATCCCGCGGGTACGGGGCGGCACGGTGACGCCTCCCCGTCTCACGCCCGTGAGGAGCCCCCTCGTCACGACGCGGGTACGGGGCGGCACGGTGACGCCTCCCCGTCTCACGCCCGTGAGGAGCCCCCTCGTCACGACGCGGGGACGGACCGCCGCGGTGACGCCTCCCCGTCGGCAATGGGGAACGTCTCCTGCCCGCGGAGGAGAGGCCCCTGAGATCACCCTGCGGCGAGCCCAGGCAGGCGGTTCGCAGTCTGTGACGTGCGGGGTGCCCTACGGCGTCGCGCAGCCGAGTTGCTGCCCGGCGAGTGCGCACGTGGCCTGCAGGCGGCCATCCATGTCGCGCAGGCGGAATGTCCAGCGGCCCGCCTGGCGGCCCGGCAGCGCCACGGCGTAGCCGAACTCGACGAGCGTCCAGGCGCTCGTCGGCGCCGGGTAGCCGGACGGCCCGGTGGCGGGCCTCTCGTACCCGGTGGGCGGGTCGAGCCGCGTGTCCCCGTTGCCCAGGAGCAACTGGCCCGGCTGGCCCGGGATCTGCACCATCTGGGCGAAGTGCAGGTGGCCCGAGACGATCATTCGATAGTCCGCGAGCGTTCCCCGGGTGGCGGCGACGATGTCGCCGGGCCAGGGCGATCCACCCGGTGCCACCACCGTGGACGACACGTACCCGAACGGCGGGCGGTGCGTGACCAGCCACGACTCCCGGCCGCGCGCGGGCGCCGCCAGACGGGCGGCGGCCGCGAACTGCGGTGCCATGAGCGTGCTGGCGGGCGTGATGCGGGTGTCGCTGCCCGGGGCGGAGTCGGTGATGACCAGGCGGAGCGTGCGACCGGCCCGCACCGGCAGATCAATGGCATAGGGCGCCGTCACCACCTCGGGCGCGGCGGGGGCCCCGTCGGGGCCGGCCACCGGGGCGCAGTCGTCCCAGGTGCCGGGCCGTGGGTCCATGAACAGGAAGAACCCGTTGCCCGCGCGCCAGCAGTCCTCGTGGTTGCCGCGGCTCACGATGAGGGGCGCGGCGCGCAGCAGGGGCTGCATCGGCAGCAGCACGTCAGCCACCCACCCGTACGCCTAGTCGGTGAACGGCATGCCGCCGACCGGCGGGGGACTGCCCGCGCACAGCGGCTGCTCGTCGCCCGGGCACGCGGTCTCGCGGTAGAAGAAGTCCCCGGGCACCAGCACGACGTCGGGGTCGGAGGCCGCGAGCCGTCGCGAGATGCGCGTGAGGGGCCAGGCGCGGTCGTCGGCGCAGTCCTGGGTGACGCTGCCGGCCCGGATGCGGCATCCGCTGTCGTCGAAGATCCCGATGCGGTCCACCCGCCCGGGCATCGCCGCCGGGATCGTAAGCCCGCCGACCGCGGCCGACGCCGTGCCCGGTGGGATCACCCGCTCACAGACCATCACGGGTGAGAACGCCGCGCCCGTGCCGCCCGCCGCCCGGCGCCAGTGCATCGGCAGCGCGCGGCCGTCGGCCATCAGGCGCGGGCACGGTGAGCCCGCCGGCACCACCGCCCGGGCCACCAGACCCGACGTCGCCACCGACGTGGGCGCAGCCAGGGAGTACGCCGCGACGGGGGAGGGGGCCGCCTGCGCGACCCCGGCGAGTCCGAGGGCGAGCACGGCGGCGGCGGAGGAGGAGGCCTGTCGGATCACAGGGTCATCCTGCCCGTTCGTCCCGCGGATTGCGCCACTGCACCGCGGGGACGCGCGCGAACCCGGCGTCGGCGGAGCACACCTCGACCCCGTGGCAGATCGCCGGCGCCGCGAGGTGGGCGTTGTGGATGAGGCGCCCGTCGACCTGGTGCGTGGCGAGGAGCCGCCCCAGGACCGCCACGGGATCGGGGGTCTCGGCCGGTACCCCCGCCGCCGGTGCGGCCAGCCACTTGCGCACCTGTTGGGCGGCGTGGTCGGGCGCGAGGGGCGTGCGGGCATTGGCCCTCGTGCTCACCCGGTGGAACGCGATGAGGCTCTGCCACGGCTGCCTGACGCGCACGGGCCCGTTGAGCACCGGAATGACCGCGCGGCCAGCGCTCCCGGCGCGGCGTCCGATGCATATCTGGCACAATCACTGATGCATACGCGTGATGCCGGCCCATAGGGTGGCCGGCGTGGCATCGGGGGCGGACCATGGAGGGCAAGCGGGTGAAGCGGATGACGTTCAATGCGGACGCCGACCTGCTCGACCGGGCCCAGCAGGTGCTCGGCACGCGGACGGCGACCGGCACCATCAACCGGGCCCTGGCCGACGTCGTCCGGAGAGACGCCCTCAGCCGCCTGCGCGACCTTCCGATCGACGATCTCACGCCCGAGGTGCTGAGGGAGATCCGGAAGCCGCGCACGTTCTGAGGTTCCTCGCCGATACCAGTGTGTGGGCGTGGTCGCGCCGCGTTCCGGACCTCTTCGACGAGTTCCACGAGCAGGTCGATGCCGGTGCCATCGCCACCTGCCACCCGGTGATCCTCGAACTCCTCTACTCGGCCCGGGGGCACGATGAGTTCCTGCGGCTGCGCGGCGAACTCGGGGTGCTCGTCACCTGCCCCATCGGCCCGGCCCAGTGGGATCGCGCCGTCGCGGTGTACGACCTCCTCGCTGCGCAGGGCCCCCGGCACCAGCGGCAGGTGGGGCATGCCGACCTGCTCATCGCCGCGGCCGCCGAGGCCGCGGGCGTCCCGGTGCTGCACTACGACGAGGACTTCGACCGCATCGCCGGGGTGAGCGGCATCGCGACCCGGTGGGTGCGCCCGCGCGGCAGCCTCGGCGAGGCCCCGGGGCGTGGGTGACATGCACCCCCGTCGCGCCGGCCCGGCGGCGGCGGGCGCGGTGACTGCCCCGGTCGGTTCGCGGGAGGCGCTTGCGAAGGCGAGGGGCCGACGTCCCTCCGTCCGGCGATCCGGGCCCCGTGCGCGTGGCCGCGGGCGGCGAGGTGG
>SXQZ01000192.1 GCA_005792725.1 Actinomycetota bacterium | reverse complement strand
GTTCCCCGGTCACCGCGGGTCAGGCGGGGACGCCGATGATGCCAACGGGGTCGGCGGCGGCGGATCCGGCCCCCCGCCCGGCGGCCGGATCGGCAGCCTCGCGCGGGGCCGGGCCCGGTACGGGCGGCCCGTCGGGGTGCCACACCGCCCGCCGTGGGTCAGTCGATGATCTCCAGGGGGTGGCGTACCTCGACATCCGATCCGATGGCCCGCAGGTGGTTGTGGATCTGGATCGCGCAGCCGGGATTGGCCACGGCGACCACGGGCGCCCCGGTCGCGATGATGGCGCGGGCCTTCTGCTCGCCCAGCGTTGATGCCATCCCGGGCTGCAGCACGTTGTAGATGCCGCCGGCGCCGCAGCAACGCCCCCCGTCGCCGAGGTCCACGGGCGTGGCGCCGGCGGCCCGCAGCGTGCGCCGCACCTCGGGCCCGATGCCCTGGGCATGCAGGTGATGGCAGGCATCGTGCACCGCCACGCGCTGGTCACACGGGCGCCCGGGCGGCGCGTCGATCTCCACGGCGTCGCGCACCGTCGCCGCCACGGCCGCCGCCCGGTCGGCCCACTGCGGGTCGTCCGCCAGCAGGTGGCCGTAGGTGCGCATGTGGGCGCTGCACCCGGCGCTGTCCACGACGATTGCGCTGGCCCCCTCGAAGTCGGTGATGCGCTCGCGCGCCAGCCGGCGGGCCGAGCCCACCTCGCCCGCGTGCGCGGCCAGGGCCCCGCAGCAGCCACTGCGCGTCGGCACCACTGCGCGGAATCCACCCCGCACGAGCGCGTCGATGGTGGCCCGGTGCACGGGGCGGAACGCGATGTCCATGACGCAGCCCGTGAGGAGCATCGCCACCGGCCCCTCGCCGCTCGACGCCGGCAAGGGCGTGCGCAGCCCGCGCACGGTCACCCGCGGGGTGGCCATGCGCAGGTGGTGGGGCAGGAGGCGGTCGAGGCGCAGCCCCTGCACGATCGCCAGGACCCATCCCATGAGGCGCGTCAAGCGCCGGTGCCCGATGACCCCGTCAATGCCCGCGCGGCGCACCCAGCGCCCGCCGGCCCCCCGCGCCGCCTCCGTCTGGATGCGCGTCGCCTCGATCAGCCTCCCGAACGGCACCGAGGAGGGGCACGCCGCCTCGCAGGCGCGGCACGCGAGGCATTCATCGGTGAACCGCGTGAAGTCGCCCGCGACCGGGGCCTGGCCGGCCTGTACCGCGCGCATGGCCGCGATGCGCCCGCGCGGGGATGAGGTCTCGAGGCCGGTGACGCGGTAGGTGGGGCAGTGGGGCAGGCACAGGCCGCACTGAACGCAGGAGTTCAGGTCGTCATGGGTGGGTGCCGGGATCCCGGGCCTCCAGCCCGTGCTCATGTGGGCTCCGGCGCGGCGGCCGCGAAGCGGCCGGGGCAGAGGATGCCGGCGGGGTCGAAGGAGGCGCGGATGCGCCGCATGATGTCGGCCCCGTCGGGCACCGGCCCGAAGGGTTCGGCCCGCAGGTCATCCGGACCATCGCTCACCTGGGCATGACCGCCGTAGAGCATCGCGAGATCACGCACCGCGGCGACCTCGCCCGCCGAGGCCACGGGAACCCGGCAGATGCCCGTGCCCATCCAGGCCTCGTACGCCCGTCCCGTCCCGGACAGGTGGCGGACGAACGCGGGCAACGAGGCCGGGGGCACCCCGGCCTCGACCATCCCCGGCCCGCCGGGAGCCGTCGGCTCGATGCCAGTGACCATCCCCGCGGGTGGCACCACGTCACCGGGTACTCCGGTGAGGCACACATGCACCGCGCCCCGGGAGAGGATCACCGCGGTCGGACGGTGGAGGTCCCCCAGCACCCGTTGCCCGACGTCGAGCATCTCACCGTCGTCGCCCCGGGCGGTGAACCACTGCTCGGCCATCGGCAGCGGCCAGAGCCGCAGGGTGGCCTGCACGATCACGCCCAGTGTGCCCAGCGACCCGGTGAGCAGCCGGGGCAGGTCGTACCCGGTGACGGTCTTCACCGTGCGTCCGCCCCCCTTGACGGTGCGCCCGTCACCCGTCACGACCACCACCTCGAGCAGCGAGTCGCGCACCGGGCCGAACCGCAGGCGCCGCCGCCCGGTGACCGCCGCGGCCAGGACCCCGCCCACCGTCGCGGCGGGCTGCGCCGGTGCCTGCGGCCAGCCCTGGCCATGCTGCCCCGCGAGGTCCAGCACCTCGCCCACGGTCACGCCGCCCTCGACCGTGATGGTCATATCGTCGGGGATGTGGTCCACCACCCGGTCGAGCCCGCTGGTGCGGATGACCTGATCCGCCGCGAAGGGCCACCCCCGCCGGGAGTGCAGGCCGGCACCCCGGATGTCCACCACCCGTCCGGCGGCGGTGGCCTCCGCCAGCGCGGCCGCGAGTTCCGCGCGGGTGCCCGGGATCAGATCCACGTGCCCTCCGGCACCTGCGTGTCGGCCAGCCCCACCTCACCGCACCGGGTGCCCGTGGGGAGCACCTTCCCGGGGTTCATCCGTCCGCCGGGATCGAAGGCCAGGCGCACGCACGCCTGCGCCTCCAGATCGTCATCGGTGAAGACCAGCGGCATGTAGTCGCGCTTCTCCACACCGATGCCGTGCTCGCCCGACAGCGTGCCGCCCATCGCCACGCATGCGCGCACGATCTGGTCCCCGGCACGCATGGCGCGCGCGGTCTCGTCGGGGTCGCTGCGGTCGAGCGCGATGATGGGGTGCAGGTTGCCGTCGCCCGCGTGGAAGACGTTGAGGCAGATCACGCCCTCGCGCTCGGTGATCTCGCCGATGGCCTCCATCACCTCCACCAGGCGGGTGCGCGGCACCACGCAGTCGTGCAGGTAGTACG
>SXQZ01000191.1 GCA_005792725.1 Actinomycetota bacterium | reverse complement strand
TGACCGACCGGGTACGGCAGGCCGTGGGCCCCGGGGCCGCGGTGGTCCTCGGGGCGGTGGCGGACGGGAAGGCGCTACTCGTGGCCAACTTCGACGACGCGGCCATCGCGGCCGGCCTCTCGGCGGCCGACCTGATGCGTGAGGTGGCGCCCATCGTGGACGGCGGCGGGGGCGGCAAGGCGGGCATGGCGCGCGCGGGCGGCAAGGACCCGTCCCGGATGGGAGCGGCCATCGCCCGGGCCCGCGACCTGCTGGGGGCGGCGGCCGGATGAAGGCCCTCGCCCTGGACCTCGGGCGGGTGCGCACGGGGGTTGCGGTGAGCGACCCCACGGGCTCGCTCGTGCGTCCCCTGCCGGTCATCATCGGCATCGACGGTGCCGCGGGGGCGGTGGCGCTTGACGCCGTGCTGGCCGAGCATGCTCCCGATGTCATCGTCATCGGCCGTCCGCTGCTGATGTCGGGCACAGCGGGGGAGCAGGCGCACCACGCGGCGTCGTTCGCCGGCCGGCTGCGTCAGCGCGTGGACGCGCGGGTGGTGCTGATGGACGAGAGGATGTCCACCTCCGAGGCGCAGCGCCGGGCACGGGAGACGGGCTCGTCCACGGACATTGATGGCCTGGCCGCGTGCGTGATCCTCGACGCATGGCTCGCCACCGACCGGGCGGCTGCGTGAGCACCGGCAGGGCCGGCCCCGGGCGGCGCCGGCCGCGGCCCGAGCGTGCCACCACTGCGGGCCGCAAGGTGCTGGTCATCGTCATCCCCATCCTTGCGGTCGCCGTCATCGCCATCGGACTATGGGCGACCTGGGGCGGCGGGGCCGGCGACGGGCCAGCGACCACCACATCGCCGACCGTGGACGTCCTGTTCATCGAGGGCCTCCGCCGGAGCGAGATGGCCGACATCGTCCAGACGAAGACCGGCATCCCCGCCGCGGATTATCTGGCAGCCACCGGACCGTCGGCGCGCGGGCGGCTGCTCGCGGGGGCGAAGAAGCCCACATCGCTGGAGGGGTTCCTCTTCCCGGCGACCTATCCGGTGGATCGGGCGCGGCCCGTCAGCGATCTCGTGGACTACCAGTTGTCCACGTTCGAGCAGCGCACGGCGGACATCGACTATGCCGCGGCCCGTCGCAAGCACCTGACGAAGTTCGACGTGCTCATCATCGCCTCGCTCGTCGAACGCGAGGCCAGCACCACTCGTGAGCGGCGCCTGGTCGCCGGCGTGATCGAGAACCGGCTGCGTGCGCAGATGCGCCTCGACATCGATGCCACCGTGCAGTACGCGGTGGGATCATGGAAGGCGGACCTCACGAAGGACGACCTCGCGATTGACTCGCCCTACAACACCCGCAAGTTCCCCGGCCTGCCGCCCGGCCCGATCTGCAACCCGGGCGAGGACTCCATCCGGGCCGCGGCCACCCCGCTGCCGTCGGACTACCTCTTCTACGTGTCGCGCAACGACGGCACCGACCTGCACTACTTCGCGACCACCGAGGCCCAGCACATCGCTTTCATCCAGAAGGCCGCGGCGAACGGGGGCCGGTGATGGACGCGGCGTGGCCGACATCCCTCACGCGCTTCGCCGGCGTCATCGGATGGCCCGTCAGCCATTCCCTGTCACCGGCGATGCACAACGCCGCCTTCCGGGCGCTCGGGCTCGACTGGGCGTACCTGGCATTCCCCATCGAGCCACGGCATGTTGAGGAGGCCGTGCGGGGGCTCTTCCGCGCCGGCTGCGCGGGGCTCAACGTCACGATCCCGCATAAGCACGCGGTGCTGGCGTGCTGCGACGAGGTCACCCCGGCCGTCGAGGCCATCGGCGCGGCCAACACGCTGGTGCCGTTGCCCGATGGCCGCATCCGGGGTGACAACACCGACGCCCAGGGCTTCCTCCGCGCCCTCGACGAGGCGGCGCCGGTGGACCTCGCGGGTGCGGACGTCCTGATGATCGGCGCGGGCGGGGCGGCACGGGCCATCGCGTTCGCCCTCCGCGGCCGCGGGGCGCGCCTGCGGGTGGCCAATCGCACCCCCGGCAAGGCCGGCGAACTCGGGGAGGCGGTGCCGTTCACGCCCGAGGCGATCGCGGCCGCGGCGGCCGGCGCGGTGCTCGTGGTGAATGCCACCAGCCTGGGAATGGGCAGCGATGAGGTGCCCGCCGACCTTCCGGTCGCCCCGCTGGGCCCCGGCACGGTGGCGTACGACATCGTCTACCGCCGCGAGCCCACCCCGTGGCTCGTGGCCGCGGCGGGGCAGGGCGCGCGCACCGTGGACGGCCTCGGAATGCTGCTGCACCAGGGCGCCGCGGCCTTCGCGCAGTGGACGGGTGCCGATCCGCCGCTCGGCGCCATGCGCGCGGGGCTCCTCGCCTCCTGATGTAAGCGGCCGCCGTCCGGGTCCCGACCTAACCTCGTGAGCCGGATGCGCTTTCTCCACACTGCCGACTGGCACCTCGGGATGTCCCGCCGCATCCTGTCCGACGAGGCGCGTCCACGCTTCGCCGAGGACCGCCGGACGGCCGTGCGCGAGATCGCCCGTATCGCGCAGGAGGAGCAGGTCGAGTTCGTCGTGGCGTGCGGCGATGTATTCGACGCGAACCACCTCGACCGGGCGGAGGTGGCGCGTGCGGTCGAGGCCATGGGGGCGTTCACCGTGCCCCTGTTCCTTCTCCCGGGGAACCATGACCCCCTTGACGCCGGGTCGGTGTACCGGTCGCGGGCGTTCACCGCGGCGTGTCCCGACCACGTGCGCGTGATCGCGGAGCCCGGGCCCATCGTGTTGCGCCCCGGCGTGGAGATCGTGGGCGTGCCCTGGCGCACCCGGCGACCGGCGGGGGATCAGGTGGCCGAGGTCATCGCGGCCCTTCCGCCGGCGCCGGGCACCACGCGCGTGCTCGCCGCCCACGGCATCGTGGACGACGACGCGATCGCGTCCGGCGACGATGCACTGATCGGACATGCGGCCCTCACGTGCGCTCTCGATGCCGGCCTCGTGGACTACGTGGCGCTGGGGGACCATCACTCCACGCGGCAGGTGGGGGGGGATCCGCGCATCCGGTACCCCGGGACCCCCGAGGCCACCCGGTCCGACGAGCAGGAGGCGGGTGGTGTCCTGATCGTGGACATCGGGCACGGGGACGGAGGCCTGGCCGTGCGGCGGCTCGACGTGGGCACGTGGTCATTCCGCCGCGAGGCGTTCGACCTGCGATCCGCGGAGGATGTCGAGCGGTTCGCGGCGGCCCTCGATTCCGCCCGGGACAAGGAGCGCACCGTCCTGCGGCTCGACCTTGCCGGAAGCCTCTCGGTGGCGGAGGATGTCCGTCTGCACGAGGTGCTTGACACGCGGGCCGACCTCTTCGCGAGCCTGACGGTGTCGGACCGCACCTACGACGTGGCGGTCATGGCGGGGGACAATGACATCGCGGCGCTCGGCCTCGCGGGTTATGCGCGCACGGCCGCCGATGAGATCGCCCGCGTCGCCGCCGGTGGCGGGGACGACGCCGGTGCGGCGCGCGATGCGCTGCGCCTGCTGTACCGGCTGGCGGGGGGAAGCGCGTGAGGATCACCCGCGTGCGGATGCGCGACTACCGCGGCATTGACGAGGTCGAGGTCACCCTCGCACCGGTGGGTATCACCATCATCCAGGGGCCGAACGAGGTCGGCAAGTCGAGCCTCGCGGAGGCCATCGACATGCTCATCCGCCACCCGGATTCGTCGAAGCGCGACGAGATCCGGTCGCTGCAGCCGGTGGGCCGCGACGTGGGCCCGTACGTGGAGGCCGACATCGAAAGCGGCCACCACCGCTTCACCTACGCGAAGCAATGGCTGCGCCAGCCGTCCACGACCCTCACCATCACCGCACCGGCGCCCGCGCACCACACGGGGCGCGAGGCCCACGAGGCGGTGGAGGGGATCCTCGCCGGATCGGCGGACCTTCATCTGTTCCGCGCCCTCTGGTTGAGGCAGGGTGACGCCCTCGTGGGCTCCGCCCCGGGCGTGGGCGGCACCCTCGGGGAGGCCCTCGACGCCGCGGCATCGGCCGGCACCACGGCCGGCGACGACGGTGACGCCCTCGTCACCGCGATCAAGGAGGAGCGCTCCCGCTGGTACACGGAGACGGGGCGTGAGAAGCAGGCGCTCACCGACCTGCGGGATGCACTCGCCGCCGCCGCGGACGATGACGCCGCCGCCCGCCTCGATCTCGCCGCACTTGCCGCGTCGGTGGCCGACCTCGAGCGCCTCCGGCGCGAACTGGCCGCGGCCGACGCGGTGGAGCCCGCCCGCCGGTCGTCGGTGGCCGACCTCGAGCGGGACCTCGATGCGGCGACGGTCAGCGCCAGCCATGC
>SXQZ01000190.1 GCA_005792725.1 Actinomycetota bacterium | reverse complement strand
TGGCACAGGTCCTCGCGCTTGAGCCACAGGCCATCGCCGATGCCCCAGGCCTCCTCCAGCCGGCGCGCGCGGTACAACGGCGTGGGGCGGCCGACGTAGTGGTGGAGCAGCCCCCCGAGCTCGCTCTTGAAGTCCGGGTCGTCCCGGTAGCGCCCGTATGCCCCGGTGAGCTCATCAAGCGCCCCGATGACCGTCTCGGGCACGTACCGCCCGCCGTAGGGCCCGAACCGCATGGCCACGCTCACGCAGCGGCCTCCATGGCCGCCTCGCGCGCCGCGGCCACGAAGGCGCGGACCCGGCCGGGATCCTTGCGCCCGACCTCATCGCCCTCCACCCCGCTCGACACGTCGAGCACGTCGGGCCGCACCCGCCGCACCGCGGCGCCCACGACCTCGGGCGTGAGTCCGCCGGCCAGCGCGAAGGGGCGCGCGGGACGGTGCGCCTCAAGCAGCCCCCAGTCCGCACGCACGCCGGTGCCGCCGTGGGCGCCGGGAACCGCGGCGTCGAACAGCACCAGGTCACACGCGGCGGCGTCGCCCTGGGCGATCGATGCGGGACCGGTGAGGGCGATGGCGAGGGTCACGGGCACGCCGGCGGCATCCGCCACGGCCTGCACATCCATGACACCGTGCACCTGCACGCGCGTGAGGTCGCACTCCCGAACGGCCCCCGCGACCGCCCGGGGATCCGGCTGCACGAATACCCCGACGCGCTCGACGCCATCCGGCACCTCGGCCATGACCGCGCGCGCGGCCATCACATCCAGCGCACGCGGGCCATGCGGGGTCATGACCACGCCGATGGCCCAGGCGCCCGCCAGGACGCAGGTCTCCACGTCCGCGGGATGCGTGACCCCGCAGAACTTGATGCGCTGCTCGTGCGACACGCCCGGCACAGTAGCCCGGCGAACGGCGATCGCGCGATACACTTCCCGGATGCCGTGCGTGCCGTATCTGACCGCGACGAGGGGACTCGACGATGGCGAGCCTTCCCAACATCCGTCGCTCATCCAAGCGGACCACCTCCGCGCTGGTCGCCCCTGAGCGGGATCGGCCCGATGTGCAGTGCCTCGAGGCCCATGGCCTCACGTGGCTGAACATCGAGGAGCCCACCGAGGCCGAGACGGACTGGCTGGCCGCGCACCACGACTTCCACCCGCTCGACCTGGAGGACGTGCTGTCCCGCCGGCGTCAGCGGTCGAAGATCGACGAGTACGACGGTTACGTGTTCCTCGTGCTGCACTTCCCACGCTTCGACAAGCGCACCGGGCGCCTGCAGGCCACCGAGCTCAACGTGTTCATCGGTCCGGGCCTGCTCATCACCATCCCCAAGGAGCCGCTCAAGCCCATCTCGGCCCTGTGGTCGCGATGCGAGACCCGTGACGATGCGCGCATGGACCACATGTCGAAGGGGTCCGGGTTCCTGCTGTACGCGCTGGTCGACCAGATGTTCGACTACTGCTTCCCGATCCTCGACAAGATCGGCTTCAAGTTGGACACCCTCGAGGACGCCATCTTCGAAGGCGAGAGCCGCGAGCTGGTGCGCGACATCTCCAACGTGAAGCAGGAGATCATCAACTACCGCAAGGTGATCAAGCCGCAGCGCCCCACGCTGCGCATGCTCGAACGCGCCGTGCAGCGCTATGCGCCCGAGGACCTCGAGTTCTACTTCGACGACATCGTGGACAAGAACGAGCGCATCTGGGACTCGCTCGAGAACTACAAGGAGGTGGCCGAGGCGCTCGAGGCCACCAACGAGGCGGTCATCACCCACCGCCTCAACGACATGCTCGCGGTGCTCACGATCCTGTCGGCAGTCATCCTGCCGCTCACGCTGATCACGGGCTTCTACGGCATGAACATCGACGCGCTGCCCTTCGCGCACAACGGCATGGCCTCGTTCATCGTCCTCCTCGTGGCGATGGTGGCCCTCGCGGGCGGCGTGCTCTGGTACTTCCGCAAGCGCAAGTGGCTGTAGACCCGCCGGGGGCACGGCGGATCATGTGGGCGCCGTGGAGAATGGCCTACGTGTCCGACGAGCACGATGACCGGTTCACGGGGCCGCGCTGCCTGTTCTGCGATCTCCCCGCGGAGGGCGACGACGCGCGGACGCTGATCCTTGCGCGCGGCAACCACTGCTACGTGATCCTGAATGCGTACCCGTATGCGACCGGTCACCTCATGGTGGTCCCCTATGCCCACGTCGACCGGCTCACCGACCTCGCCCCCGACGCGGCATCGGAGATCATGGAGGCCGCCCGCAGTGCCCAGGTCGTGCTGGCCGACGCCATGAGCCCGCACGGCTTCAACCTCGGCATGAACCAGGGCTCGGCGGCCGGCGCCGGCATCGAGGACCACCTGCACCTGCACGTGGTCCCCCGGTGGTCCGGGGACACCAACTTCATGACGACGATCGGAGACCTCCGCGTGATGCCCCAGGCCCTCGATGAGACCTACGCGCGACTGAAGCCCGGGTTCGCCGCGTGACGCTCGTTCCCGGCGTCTTCAAGGCCTACGACATCCGCGGGCTCTACGGGGAGGAGATCGACGAGGAGGGCGCGGAGCGTGTGGGGCGGGCGTTCATCGCCGTCACCGGCGCCGCGCGCGTGGCCGTGGGTCACGACGTGCGGCTGTCGTCGCCCGGCATCAGCGCCGCCTTCATCCGCGGCGCCCGCGCGATGGGTGCCGATGTGACGGCGCTCGGGCTCGCGGCCACCGAGATGGTGTACTTCGCCGTAGACGAGGGCGGCTACGACGCCGGCGCGGCCATTACGGCCAGTCACAACCCCCCGGCGTACACCGGCGCGAAACTCGTGACCGCCGGGGCGCTGCCGCTCTCGGGCGACACCGGCATCGCGGAAATCGGCCGGTTGGCCCTGGCCGGTGAGCCGGGGCCGGCAGCGGTGGAGGAGGGATCGGAGTCCGTGGACGACGGACTGCTCACCCGCTTCGTGGACCGCTGCCTCACGTTCGTGGACCCCGCCGCCATCACCGGGCTCAAGGTCGTGCTCGACGGCGCCAATGGAATGGCCGGGGTGTACCTGCCCCCGGTGCTCGAGCGCATCGGCATCGACGCCGTTCCGTGCTTCCTTGAGCCGGACGGCCGCTTCCCCCACCACGAGCCGAACCCGCTGCTCGAGGAGAACCGCGCCTTCATCGAGCAGGCCGTCGTGGCGAACGGGGCCGATGTCGGGATCGCCTGGGACGGTGACGCCGACCGCTGCTTCTTCATCGACGAGGCGGGCGGCTTCGTCGCGGGGGACTTCCTCACGGCGCTCCTCGCCCGTCACATCCTCGGCCGGGTCGGCCCGGCCCCGGTCGTGTACGACCTGCGCGCCTCGTGGGCGGTGCGCGATGCCATCCTCGCCGCCGGGGGCACGCCGGACGAGTACCGCGTGGGCCACGCCTTCATCAAGCGCCGTATGCGCGAGGTGGACGCGGTCTTCGCCGGCGAGGTGAGCGGCCACTACTACTTCCGCGACTTCGCCTTCGCCGACTCGGGCCTGATCCCCGCGCTGATGGTGCTTGAGATCCTCGCGACCTCCGAGCTGACCCTCTCCGAGATGGTGGCCGACCTGCGCCGCCGCTACCACATCTCGGGCGAGATCAACTCGACGGTGGCGGATCCCGGGGCGGCGATCGCGCGCCTTCGGGCACGCTACGCGGGCGGCCGGCAGGCCGAGGTCGACGGCCTGTCCGTTGCCTACGACGATTGGCACTTCAACGTGCGCCCCTCCAACACCGAGCCGCTGTTGCGCCTCAACCTTGAGTCGCTCTCCTCAGAGGCCGACATGGAGCACCGGCGCGATGAGGTGCTCGCGATCATCCGGGAGGGCTGAGATGGCACAGATCGAGATTGACGGCGAGCGCTACCGCCTGGCGGTGGACCACGACCTGTGCATGGGGACGCGGGTGTGCATCGCCCGGCTGCCCGGGGTGTTCGACGTGGATGACGACACGAACCTGTCGTCGGCCACCGACGACGTGCTGGACCCCGCGCTCGCCGCCGCGGTGCGCGAGGCTGTCGATGACTGCCCGCAGGAGGCCATCCGCCTGGAGCGGATCGCCTGACCCCGCCGGCGCCCCCACCGCCGGGCCCGGTCGTGCGCGCCCGGGCAATCGAGGTCCGCTACCAGCGGGGCGGGGTCCTCGCGGTGAGTGGCGTGACCATCGATCTGCGCCCCGGGGCCGGCCTGCTCATCACCGGTGGCCGCGGCGCGGGCAAGTCGAGCGTGCTGCGGGCCCTGCTGGGGCTCGCCGGTCCGGGCGGCGACATCACCGTGCTGGGAGCGCCCCCTGGCGATCCCGCGGCGCTGCGCCGCATCGGCTGGGCTCCGCCGTCGTGGCCATTCGGGTACGGCCTCACGGCCCGCGAGGTGGTCGGGATGGTCGCGGCGCTGAAGGGGCATGGCCCGTCGGGGGCAGCGCGCGCCATCGCGGAGGCCGGGGTGCAGCAGGCCGACCGCAGGGTGGAGGGGCTCGAGATCGAGGACGTCCGGCGCACCGCGCTGGCCTGCGCGCTCACGGGCGAGCCCGACCTGCTCGTTCTGGACGACCCGTGGGAGTTCCCGGAGACGGTCGCGGCAATCCGCCGCGCCATGGCGCGCGGAGCGGCGGTGCTGGCCGCGTCCGCCGACCCGGGCGGGCTTCCGGCGGTCCTCGGCGCGAGTATCCACCTCACCGACGGGGCCCCCGGATGATCCCGCTGCTCACCATCGCCCGCGTCGAGGCCCGCGGCATCCGCCGGCGCCGGTGGGTCCTCGCGGTGGCTGCCATCGGGGCGGCCGTCATCATCGCGGGCGCGGTGGTGGCAGGTGGGCGCGGGGGAACCGCCGGCCTCGACACCATGCGCTCATGGGCCGCCGGGGTGTACCTGCTCGCGGGGCTCGTGCTGGCGGCGGCGCTCGGGGCGAGCACCGTGAACCGCGACGCCGACGGCGGCTGGGTGGGGCTTCAGGTCGCCACCGGCACGCCACGCGGGACAGTGGCCCTCGGGCGGATCGCAGGACGGCTGACCACCCTGATCGCCATCTTCGCCGCGTGGATGGTCATCGCGGCCATCGGCTCGGCCGCCATCGGCCAGGGCGCGGACAGCGCTCTGGCCGTCCATGGGCTCGCCATGCTGGGGAACATGGCCCTGGTGCTCACCGCCGCCGGGCTGTGCAGCGTTGCGCTCGGGCCCGTGGCATCCGGCATCGTGGCCATCGCCCTCTACGTCTCGTCCCTGTCGCTCGTCAACCTCATGGCGGCCGTCGACGAGGGCGTCATCGGCACCGCGTGGACCGGGCTCATCACGACGCTCTACCTCATCCTCCCGCGGGCGATCACCTCGCCCATGCTCAGCGACCTCCAGGCCCGCGGCGACGCCGGGGTGGCGGGTGCCCCGCTCGAGATCAACGGCAACCTCGTCATCGTGCCCGCGGCCTCGTGGCTCACGGTCCTCTGGGCACTCGCGTGGTGCGCCCTGTTCGCGGTGGTGGCCGCGGCGGCGTTCCGCCGCCGGGCGCTCTCGTAGCCCCGGCTACGCCGGGACGGCATCCCGGTGAACGCGGGCGTACGTGGTGTTGCGCTCCACGGGGGTACGGCCGCCCTCCGCGATGAGCTCGGCAATGCGCTCCTGCGTGAGCCCCAGAGGGGTCTGCACAGTGGTGGCGTGCGCGACCCGCTCCTCCACGAGGGTGCCCGAGAGGTCATCCAGACCGTACGAGAGGCCCTCCTGCGTGATGTCCTCGCCCAGCATCACCCAGTGGCCCTTGAGGTGGGGGATGTTGTCGAGCACCAGGCGTGAGAGGGCGATGGTGCGCAGCTTCTCGTCCCGCGAGGGCCCGGGCAGGTAGGAGAAGTCGGTGTTGCCGGGCAGGAACGGCAGCGGGATGAACGCCTGGAACCGCGCGGCGCTGCCCGCCGCGATGCCGTCGTCCTGCAGGGCGCGCAGGCGCATGAGGTGGTCCACCTTCTCCTCGGGCGTCTCGAAGTGCCCGAACAGCAGCGTGGCGTTGGTGGGCAGACCCAGTGCGTGGGCGTCGCGGTGCACCTCGAGCCACACCTCCGCCGGCACCTTGCGATCGGCGATGATCGTGCGCACGCGGGGGCTGAATACCTCGGCCCCGCCGCCCGGCATCGAGTCGTGGCCTGCGGTCATCAGCCGCTCGAGCGCCTCCCGGGGGGTCACCCCGGCCATCCGCGCGATGAACTCCACCTCCACCGCGGTCAGCGCGGTCAGCGAGACGTGCGGCAGCGCCGCCTTGAGCTCGCGGAACAGGTCCTCGTAGTACGCGAGGGTGTACTCCCGGGTCATGCCGCCGACGATGTGGAGCTCGGTGATGCCGAGGTCCGAGATCGCCTGTGCGTGATCCACCAACTGGTCCACCGAGTACGCATACGCGCGGGGATCGCGCTCGGTCCACACGGCGAACGCGCAGAACCCGCATCCCACCACGCAGATGTTGGTGGGGTTGAGGTAGGCGTTGACGTTGTAGGTGACCTCGTCGCCGTGGCGACGGCGGGCGACGGCCGCGGCCGCGGCGCCCAGATCGGCGAGCGGAGCGGCGGCGTACAGGTGCACGGCCTCATCGGCGGTGATGCGCTCGCCCTCGGAAGCGCGGGAGAGGATGGCGTCGATCATGGGGCGTGATCGTAGCGACGCGCGCCGCGACGATCACGCCCGTGCCCACCGCAGCGCTGAAGGGATGGGCATCCGTCAGCGCCGCCATGCTCGCCGGCGACCAGATCGTGATGCTGCGCAAGGGCGGCATCGGGGAGAAGCGGTTCGACGTGCCCCACCGCGAGTTCCTCCTGCTGCCCACCCACGTGCACCAGCGTCCCGGGTTGCTGACCCCGGGGGCCCGCGCCGCCTACCCGGCGGCCCTTGCCGTCACCGAGGAGCCCGACTGCGTGGACCTCACCGCGTGGTGCGCGGTCGCCGACGTGCACGAGGTGACCGAGCAGGAGCAACTCGACGCGCTCTCCCCGTTCCATGTCCTGGGGCCGGACTATGCGGCCCAGCGGCTCAACTGGCGGCCGAAGCACCCCCTGATGGTCATCGTGGCCCGCGTGCACCGCGTGGACCCGGCGCTGGTGCTCGGGATGAACCCCGACATGCGCGGGTGCCGCAGCTGGATCGAGGTGGCGTTCGACCTTCCCGCCCCGGCGCCGGTGCTGGACGATGCCGCCTTCGCGGCACGCGCGCACGCCGTGGCCGACGCCCTGACCCTGGGATAGCCTGCCCCCGTGCCGTACGCCGATGAGTTCGACGCCGTCATCGCGGGCCTTGCGCCCGACTGGGCCCGTGTCGAATGCCACCTGACCGTCGATGACCCGCTGCGCCTCGCGGACGCGCGCGTGGCCCTCGCTCGCGCGAATGGGCGCCCCGGCCCCCCCGGCGCCGACCACGACTTCGCGCTCACCGTGGCCAGCACGCACGGCCGCGGGGCGGTCGCCGGCGTGGTGCGGTCGGCACTGCGCACCCTGGATGACCGTGGCGTGACCGGACGTATCTGGATGGGAGCCGCGTACGACGCGCTCACGCCCGCACCCGCCCACCGGTACGGCCCCTAGGCGTGTACCGCGACGCGGATGACCTGCAACTGCTCGCCGAGGTCGCCGGCGTGCTGGACCAGGTGGTGATGGACGCCGGGCTGTCGTCGGGCTCCTATCTTCTGCTGCGGACGCTCGCCCGTGAGCCCGACGTCCGGTCCGTCACCGCTCTGGCCGCAGAGCTCCACGCGGATCCTGACGAGATCGCCACGGCGGCCAAGTCGCTTTCGACGGCCGGGCTGGTGGACGTAGAGGGATCGGGCGTGGTGGCAACCGCCGTCGGCCGGCAGGCGCTGGCGGAGATCGATACCCGGGGCAACACCGCGATCCGCGACTACGTCCTGGAGCGACCGCACTCGGCCACGGTGTACGGGCTGGTGGCGTCCATGCAGGCCGGCCGCTTCACGGTGGAGGACCTCATCGCCTTCCTCCTGGAGCCCGAGGACCCGACCGCGGACGACTAGGGCCCTACCCGGTCGCACGGGGCGGTCATCCCGTACATCCGCGCCCGCGGATCCGGGTGCAACCCGCCCGCGCCCCCTGGGTCCGGGCGCGGGCACGCTTAACGGGACAATCCCGACGCACCGGGCACCTAAAGCGTCGACCCGTATGATGGGGGCATGAGCATCCGAGTGCGCGTGCCAGCGGCCAGGGCGGGCGGCGCCCGCTGAGGCTGCACGCGCCCATCCGCAGGAGTGCGACGGGCGCTCCCGTGACGCCGGTGATCATGCTCTTGCGCGCGTTGCTCGTGGTGCTCATCATCGCCGCGCTGATCGGGCTGGGCATCGTGTTCGCCGGAGGGGACGACACGGTGACGCGCGCCCTCCTCTCGGTGCTCGTGCTCGGTGCAGCGTTCCTGCTCGCCGTTCCCGCCGCCCTGTCACCCCGGCCCGCGTTGCTGTGGTCGATGGTCACACTGACCGCCATTGAAGCGGTGCTCGTGTGGATCCTGATCTGGACCTCCAACCCGGCCGAAGGCCTGGGACGGGCCGTGCTGATGATCGCGGTCCTGCTGGTGATCGCGGCCGTCGCGATCGTGCTGATCCGTGCCGTGACCGGGCCGAACCTCCGCCTGCCACGGATCGTCTCCTATGTGAGCGACGTGACCGGCCTGATCTTCCTCGGGATGGCCTGGCCCATGATCCTCACCGATGGGGACGCGATCCCCGGCCGGGTGCTGGCCGGCGTGGCGATCATCTACGCGACGTCGACGCTCGCCGCGCTCGTGATCGCACTGATGCGCAACTACACGGTCGTTCGCCGGGCGTAGGGCGCCCCCGGTTACGTGCGCGAGGCCCCGCGAGGTAGCCCCACGGCTCATGGGCACCGCGGGCAACGGCCACCGCTCGTCGTCGCTGTGCGGCTCGACGCGAGGCGGGCCGCACGACTGCAGGGGTACCCGGAGGCGCGGGGCACCCATGGCACCACCGCCGGCAGGGCCCGCGGGGCGCCGTCGGGAGGCGTCCGTAACCTCACCGCCCATGCGCTACCGGGAGATCCCGGGCACCGGCATCCGCGTGTCCGAAGTTGCATTCGGGGCCACCCCCCTCGCCACGGGGTGGTGGGGTGACCACGACGATGACGAGGCCGTGCGCCTGCTGCATGCGGCCCACGATCGCGGGGTCACCCTGTTCGACACCGCCGACCGCGATGGCGGCGGACGTGTCGAGCACGTGCTCGGGCGGGCGCTGGCGGGCCGGCGCGACCGCGTGGTCATCGCCACCAAGGTGGGCTACGCATGGCAGCACTCCGGGCCGCCCCGTGCCGGGCGGCCGCTGCCGCAGGACTTCCGGCCGCAGGCGATCCGTGACGCCGTCGAGGCCTCCGCCCGGCGCCTCGGTGGCGCCATCGACATCTGCGCGTTGCATCACCCCCCGCGCCGCGCGCTGGCCGACGACGCCCTGCTGCGGGTGATGGATGGTCTCACGGCCGAGGGCACCGTGCGCGCGTGGAGCGCCACGGTCCTTCGGGGTTCCCGGCCCGGTGACGGCCGCCGGCTCATCCGGCAGGGCCGCTTCCCCGTGCTCGAGGTCGAACTGGGCATCCTCGGTCACGAGCCCGGCGCTGAACTCGCGGGGCTCGCCCACGCCGCGGGCGCCTGTGTGATCGCCCGCGGGCCCCACTGCTGGGGCCTGCTCGAGGGCAAGTACTCAATCCAGACGACCTTCCCGCCGGGTGACCCGCGCGCCCACCTCTCGGGTGACGGGCTGCGCGAGGGCCTACGCCGGGTGGAGGCCTTGGGCTTCCTGGATTCCCCCGGGCGCCCGTGGAGCCTCGGACAGGCGGCCATCCTGTGGTCGCTCGGCCGCCCGGGGGTGGCATCCGTGGTCACGGCCATTCACGGCGAGGAGCAACTCGCGGAGTTCGCCGCGGCAAGCGGCCTGCCCCCACTCCCCGACGCCGACCTCGCGCGGATCGACGCACTGATCGGGTGCGGCTTCGTACCGGACGCCGGTAGCGCCGCTGACCCCGACGCCGACGCGGCGGCGGCCGAGGTCAGCGCAGCGGCCTGAGGGGGGCGGGGCCACCGACGTCAGCGCGGCGGCGTGAGGGGCGGGGCGCCGAGGTCAGCGCGTCGGCGTGAGGTGGGGCGGGGCCGCCGACGTCAGCGCCTCGGCGTGAGGGGCGGGGCGCCGAGGTCAGCGCGTCGGCGTGAGGTGGGGCGGGGCCGCCGACGTCAGCGCAACGGTGTGAGGTGGGCGGCCGCCACCTCGTCGGCGGCCGCGATGATTCCGCCCATCCCCTCTCCGATCATCGCGGCGAGCGAGGTGCCCAGGCCGGCGTTCCCGGCCACCCGCTCCACCCCCGCCAACGCCGCCAGCAGGTCGTCGTCGAGATCGGCCTGGCGGGCGACAAGCGGCTCGGTGACACCCACGAACGTGGCATAGGCGGCGTGCGCGCGGCCCTGCAGGCCGACCGCACGGTCCAGTTCGACCAGCGACGCCACGATCCGGGTCGGGGACTCCCTCCAGTCGGCGAGGGCATCGGCGGCGGCGGCGGCCCGCCCGAGCGCCCCGGTGGCCGCCGGCAACTGGCCGTGCCACGGGGCCAGCATCTCGACATGGGGCCGAACCGCGCGTAGCGCCGCCGCGTCGAGGGCATCCTCCACCACCTCCAGGGCGAGACTCGCCTGCGCCACATCACGCACTCTCGTGAGCGACGCGACGGGGCACAGGTCCTCGTCCAGGCACAGGAACCCAGGGCCCGTGAAGGCCACCAGCCAGGCCCGCCCGCCGGTGCCCGGGCTGACGACGCGGAGGCCGGCCATCGGGCGGCCGGCGATTCCCTCGGCCGCCCCCCGGGCCGCCGCCATCGCGCCGCCCAGGCGTCCGACGTCGAGTCCCCCGCTCATCACCGGCCCCACGCGGCGGCAACGTAGACTTGGCGCCCATGGCTCCAGATGCGCCGCGCCCG
>SXQZ01000189.1 GCA_005792725.1 Actinomycetota bacterium | reverse complement strand
GTGCGGGCGGGCGTCGCGACGTACACGGGTGAGTCCGATCTGTCGGAGGACCTCGCACGGTTCTGTGCCGACCTGGGCCTGGCCCCCCCGGGGACGGTGCATGGGGGCTTCTTCACCTCGACGCTCATCACGCCCGTGCGGGACGGCATGCTACTCGTGGGGGACTCGGCGGGAATGTGCCTGCCGGTATCCGGTGAGGGGATCCGGCCTGCCCTTGTATTCGGGCAGGTGGCGGGCCGGCTCGCCGAACGGGTGCGCACGGGCGAGTTGCCACTTGACCAGGCGCTCCGCGAATACCGCACCGTGGTCGCATCGCACGCCCGCGGGTACCGGATCCTCGAGCGCCTCCAGGGGCTCCTCAATGTGCTGCCGGACCCCTTGTTCGCGCTGTTCGCGCGGGCGGTGGCGGCCGAGCGCGTGCTGCCCTGGGCCGTCCGCGCCTACTGGGACGTCGCGAACCCGGACCTGCTGACCCGGGGGCCGGACCGGGATCCGCTGCCTGCGGGGGCGTAGGGCTGACCCGCGTCACCCCGGTGTCCGGCACCGTTCCAGCCCAGGACACACCCCGCCCCCGCCCCTATACTGCCGCCGTGTTCGGAGCCGTCCTCACAGCGGCCGTCACGCCCTTTGACCGCTCCGGGGGCGTGGATGGTCCCGCGTTTCGCACCCTGCTGCGGCACCTCCTCGCGACCGGGTCCGATGGCATCGTGGTCGCGGGGACCACGGGTGAGGCCTCGACGCTCAGCGACGTCGAGCGGATCGCGCTGTTCGAGGCGGCGCGCGAGGAGACCCGCGGGCTCGGCACGATGATCGCGGGGACGGGGAGCAACGACACGGCGCACTCCGTGCACCTCACCGAGGTGGCGCGGGCGATCGGTGCCGACGCCGTGCTCGTGGTCACCCCGTACTACAACAAGTCGCCCCCCGAGGGGATCCGGCGCCACGTCGCGGCCATCGCG
This sequence comes from Actinomycetota bacterium, assembly GCA_005792725.1. Lineage (GTDB taxonomy): Bacteria > Actinomycetota > Thermoleophilia > Miltoncostaeales > Miltoncostaeaceae > SYFI01. The sequence goes on along the minus strand of SXQZ01000189.1, from coordinate 7,090 downwards.
GCCGTGGGCGTGCCGGTGGTGCTGTACAACATCCCGGGCCGGACGGCGCTGAATATGGCGCCCGACCTCATCGCCGATCTCGGGGCGATCCCGGGGGTCGTGGCGCTGAAGCAGGCCAACGACGACCTGTCCGAACTGCGGAGGGTGATGGAGCTCTGTGATCTGGCCATCTATGCAGGAAACGACGACATGCTCATGCCGGTCCTCGAGATGGGTGGCACCGGCGTGATCTCCGTTGCGTCGCACCTCGTGGGGGACCGAATGCAGCAGATGGTGGCGCTGGCGTCCGCCGGCGATCTCGACGGGGCGCGGGCGATCGACGCCTCCCTGGCCGGTGTGTGGTCGGGCCTGTTCGAGGTGACGAACCCGATCCTCATCAAGGCCGCCCTGGAGATGCAGGGCACCATTCCCACCGACGTCGTCCGCCTGCCCCTCGTATCGGCCACCCCGGCCGAGCGGGACCGTCTCGCCGATGTGCTGGCGGCCCACGGGATCGCGGTGCCGGCATGAGCGGCGCCCCGGCCCTGCGCGTGATCCCCCTCGGCGGAGTGGGGGAGATCGGCAAGAACATGTACGTCGTCGAGCACGACGACCGCATCGTCGTCATCGACTGCGGGGTCACCTTCCCATCTCCCGACCAGTTGGGCGTGGACCTCGTGCTGCCGGACATGGCGTACCTCAGGGCGAACGCGGCCCGCATCGACGCGCTGATCCTCACGCACGGCCATGAGGACCACATCGGCGCGGTACCCTGGTTCGTCCGCGAGGTGGGCCCCGTGCCCATCCTCGGGACCCGGTTCACGCTGGCCCTGGTGCGCGGGAAGCTGGACGAGCACCGCCTGCTGGGCGATGCGGATCTCATCGAGGTCGCGGCAGGGGACCCGCCGCGCGCGGTGGGTCCCTTCGAGGCCGAATTCCTGCGCGTCACGCACTCGATCCCCGACTGCGTGGCCGTTGCCCTGCACTCCCCCGCCGGGACCCTGCTGCACACCGGGGACTTCAAGTTCGATCACCTCCCCATCGGCGGGCCGTCGAAGCGCAGCGACATCCCCGGTCTCGCCCGGCTGGGCGACCGGGGCGTGCTGGTGATGCTGGGGGACAGCACGAACGCCGAGGTACCGGTGTCGGGCAAGCGGTCCGAGGAGGCCGTGGGGCCCGCCCTCGCCAGCCTGTTCGCCACGGCGCCGGGCCGCGTCATCGTCACGACCTTCTCATCCCAGATCGACCGGATCCAGCAGGTGGTTGATGCCGCGTACCGCGACGGGCGCTCGGTGGCGGTGGTGGGGCGGTCGATGGTGCGCAACGTCAACGTGGCGCGCAACCTCGGGTACCTCTCGGCTCCGGACGGCGTCCTCATCGCCGACAAGGAGATCGACGCGGTCCCCGATGACGAGTTGGTCATCATCACCACGGGCAGCCAGGGCGAGCCGATGTCGGCGCTCCGGCGGATGGCGAACCATGCCCACCCCCGCGTGAGCATCAGGAAGGGCGACACCATCGTCTACAGCTCACGCCGCATCCCCGGCAACGAACTTGCCATCGACGAGACCATCAACCGGCTCGTGGCGTTGGGTGCCAAGGTCGTGACACCCGCCGAGAAGCCCGATGTGCACGCGTCCGGGCATGGGGTGCGCGACGAGTTGGCGTGGATGCTGCAGCTCGTGCGGCCGCGCTTCTTCGCCCCGGTCCACGGCGAGGCCCGCCATCAGATCGCCCACGCCGACCTGGCCCGCGACTTGGGCATCCCCGAGCGGACGGTGATCCTCGAGAACGGCGATGTCATGGAGGTGTCGGCCGACGGGGTGGTATTGGGCGAACGGGTGGAATCCGGCATCACCTATGTGGATTCGTACGGGGTCGCCGACGTCGGGGAGGGGGTCCTGCGGGATCGCCGGCACATGTCGGAGGACGGCCTGGTCCTCATCGTCGTGCAAGTGGATGCCCACGACGGCACGATCGACGGCACTCCGGATGTGGTCACCCGGGGCTTCGGAGGTGCCGAGGACGCCGACCTGATCGCCGCCATCCGCGATCGTGTGGTCGAGAGCATCGCCGAGTCGTCCGAGGAGCGCGTGCATGAGATTGATGTGCTCCAGAAGCAACTGCACGACGCCGTGGCCTCACTCATCAACCGCCGGTCGCGCCAGCGTCCCGTGATCCTCCCTGTGGTGGTGGAGGTCTAGGGCACGGCCCGGCGCCGTCGTCCCCGCGGGGGGCCGACGCGGCGCCGGGGGAGGAGTCGGGCGCCGCTGGTCCAAATAGGTCGTGTATGCCCGCGACCTCCTCGAAGGCCCGCACGAAGGCTCCTGCCCGCAAGGGCACGAGCCCGCGCCGGCCCCCCGCGCGGATGCCATCCGGCCGGGGTCCCGGGCGCACCGGCTACCGCGAGGTGGCGGGTCTGGCACTCATCGCGCTCGGTGCATTTCTGGGCGCCGTCGTGTTCGCGGGCGTCGGGGGAGCCGCCGCGGGCGACTACCTCGAGGGACTCATCCGCGTGTTCGTCGGCCGGGGGGTGGGTCTCGCGCCGCTCGTGATGATTGCGATCGGCATTCACCTGATCGTGCGGATCCCCGTCTTCGACGCCCGGGCGTTCCGCATCGGCGCGGCTCTCGTGGGCCTCGCGATCGTCCTCGGGCTGGCCTCCGGGTTGTTCGGCCCCGGCATGGACACCGCCGGGGGCTGGTTCGTGATGCGGGGTATGCAGGCCACCGGGGGAGTCATCGGTGCGGTCCTGTGGTGGGCGGCGGCGAACAGCATCGGCGCCCTCGGGGCCAGCATCCTCACCGTGCTCGGGGTCGCCGCGGGCATGGTCCTCATGAGCGGGGCGTCTCTGGGCGAGGCCCTGCGCGGGTCGGGCCGGGGTGTGGCCACCGCCGGGGCGGCGGTCGGCCGTGGGGTGGCGACGGCCACCGGTACCGCCGTGCGGGGTGGTCGCCGTGCCGGGGGCGAGGCCCGGATGATCGCCCGCACGGTCGTGACCCCCACCACCCGCCGGTCGCTGGATGGGCAGCCCGTGGACGGCGCCGACCGCTACCCGGACCTCTTCGACGAGGATGACGACCCCACGTCGGGATCCGCGTCCCCGGATGATGCGCCCGACGCCGGTGTCATCGCGCAGGCGCCGTTCACGGACGGGGATGCCCACGACGTCCTGCACGACCCGATTGACGGGGACCCCGATGCGGAATCGGATGACCCGGCGGACGACGAGGCATTCACGCCGGTACCGGTGCCGCGCGCCGCAGGGGCGGATGGGGGCGGGGCCGAGGGCCTGCACGGCGCCCCGGGCAACGCCCCGCGGGGCGGATGGAAGCGCCCGGCCGCGAAGAGCCTGAAGAAGTCGGCGGGCGTGTCACGGATGTCCGCGGGCCAGGTGCGTGAGACCGCACGGCGGCTGGTCGAGGCCCTCGCGGAGTTCGGCGTGGCCGCCGAGATGGTGAACGCCGTGTCCGGGCCGCGCGTGACGCGCTACGAGCTGCGTCTGGCCCCGGGCACGAAGGTGTCAAAGGTCTCCAACCTGCGCGACGACCTTGCGTACGCCCTCGCGGCCACGGATGAGTTGCGCATCCTCGCCCCGATCCCGGGCAAGCAGGCGGTGGGCGTCGAGGTGCCCAATCCCGACGCGAGCATGGTGACGCTCGGTGACGTGTGGCGTGACTTCCCGGATGAGACAGGCCCCCTCGCAGCCTGGCTGGGTCTGGACATCGGGGGGAAGGCGGTGTACCTGGACATCGCGCGCATGCCGCACCTGCTGATCGCGGGATCGACGGGCACGGGGAAGAGCGTGTGCGTCAATGGGCTGCTGGCCTCGATCCTCCTGCGCACGACGCCCGATCAGCTGCGTTTGGTCATGATCGACCCGAAGCGCGTTGAACTGAACCACTACGAGGGAATCCCGCACCTCCTGACGCCCGTTGTCATGAACATGAAGAACGCGACCGCGGTTCTCGCCAACATCGTGCGGGAGATGGAGTCGCGTTACGAGATCATGGGGGCGGCCCGCGCGCGCAACCTCAAGGACTGGAACGCCATCCGGCGGCAGCAGGGACTCAGCGAGATCCCGCACATCCTCGTGGTCATCGATGAGCTCGCCGACCTGATGATGGTTGCCCCGGGCGAGGTCGAGGACGCGATCATCCGCATCGCCCAGAAGGCCCGCGCTGTGGGTATCCACCTCCTGCTCGCAACCCAGCGCCCCTCGGTGGATGTGATCACCGGGATGATCAAGGCCAATGTGCCATCGCGCATCGCCTTCGCCGTGTCCTCGCAGGTTGACTCACGGGTCGTGCTGGACTCCGGGGGCGCCGAGAGTCTGCTGGGGAACGGCGACATGCTCTTCCGCCCGGTCGGTTCGTCGCGCTTGCAGCGACTGCAGGGTGCCTACGTCTCGGAGGAGGAGATCCTCGCCATCACCGACCACTGGCGCAGGCAGGGCCGCCCCGCGATCCGCGAGGACCTCTTGGAGCGCCCCGAGCCCGACGAGGCCGAGGTTGATGCCGGCGGGGACGCGATGCTGCGCAAGGCCGTCGAGACCGTCGTCCAGCAGGGCACCGCGTCGGTATCACTGCTTCAGCGCAGGCTCGGCGTCGGCTACGCCCGGGCCGGGCGCCTGGTGGACTCGCTTGAGCGGCTCGGGGTGATCTCGGGTCATGAGGGCTCCAAGCCACGCACCGTGCTGATCGGCGAGGGGGACATCGCCCGGGTGCTCGGGATCGCCGCGGTCGACGAGGGCGTTTCACCCGACGACTAGTCGCAATGCGCCGTGCCCGCACGGGGGTCGGGTGGCCTTCTGGTCGGGACGGGCAGTGGTAGCGTCGTGCGACGTACGAGATCGGGAACAGCCTCCGCGAGGCCCGCGTCCGCCAGGGCATCGATTACCCCACGGCCGAGGCCGCGACGCGCATCCGCTCGCGCTACCTGCGGGCGATGGAGGACGAGCAGTTCGATCTGCTCCCCGACCCGTCATACGTGCGCGGCTTCCTGCGCGCCTACGCGTCCTACCTCGGCATCGACGCCCATCTCGCCCTCGACGAATTCGACTCGCGGTTCGGGGCGTTCGCCGGGGGCATGTCGCCCGACGCACTGCGCCGGGCCCGCATGCAGACCCAGAGCCGACCGCGCCGCCGGGAGGCCCAACTGCTGTGGCTGGCCGTCGGCGGCGTCACGGGGATCGCGCTCCTTTCGTGGCTGGGCCTGGGGGGCACCGGCACCGCCCCTCCGGCCGATCCGGTTCCGGTCGTGACGACCGCGACCGACCCGCCGACGCGCGCGACGCCGACCGAGGCCGTGGACCTGGTGTTCACCGGTCGCGGGAACCGCGGCAGCTACCTCGAGGTGCGCAACGGGGGGGACGCCGGCGCGACCGCCTACAGCGGTGTGCTGGTGCCCGGCGCCACGCACACGTTCTCGTTCGCCGAGGGCGCGTGGGTGCGCATCGGCACGCCCGGCGCGATCGCCATCACCGTGAACGGCGAGCCCCTGGAGATCACCGGCGGCACGGGCACCTTTCTCATCACCCGCTCGGGCGCACGGCGACTGCCGGCCGGCTGAGGCATGCGCGCGGCCCTCGTCGTGACGGGCACCGAGGTGCTCGAGGGGAGGGTGCAGGACGAGAACGGGGCAACGCTGGGCCGGTGGCTCACCGGGGCGGGGGTGGCCGTGGAGCGCATCACGGTGGTCGGGGATGACCTCGCCGCGATCTCCGCGGCGGTCGGGGAGGCCCTGGGGAGCGGTGTGGATCTGGTGGTCACCACCGGAGGACTCGGTCCCACGCATGATGACCGCACCATGGAGGCCGTCGCCGTGGCCACGGGCCGGTCGCTGGCCGTGCATGAGGGGGCGCTGGCCATGGTGACCCGCGCCCTCGCCGCGGCGCCCGCAGGGGCATCGGGCGCCGCGCTCGCGGAGGGGGGGCGCAAGCAGGCGACCCTCCCGGAAGGGGCCACGGTGCTGCCACCGGCGGGCAGCGCGCCGGGGGCCGTGGTTCCCCACGGCGGGGGAGTCGTGGTCGTGCTCCCGGGGCCGCCCTGGGAGTGCCTTGCGGTCTGGCGAACCGCGCTGCGGGTGCCGGCCGTGGCCCGGGTGATCGGCGCCGACCCGGATGCCGCACCGGTTGCGGTGATGATGGCGGATGTCGTGGAGTCGGAGTTCATGGATGCGATGGGGGCGCTCCAGCCGGAGGCGCACGGCCTCGTGGTGGGCGTCTGCGCGCGTCCGGGGGAGCTGGAGGTGACCGTGCGCCCACCCGGCCCCGGGGCCGATGCCTTCGTCGCGGGCCTGTCCGTGTCGTTCCCGGGGGCGATCTTCTCCACGGAGGGCGCACGGGTCGAAGAGGTGGTCGGACGGCTGCTCGCGGCCCGGGGGAACACCCTGGGGACGGCCGAGTCCTGCACCGGTGGTCTCATCGGCGCTCTCCTCACCTCGGTCCCGGGGTCGAGTGCCTGGTATGCGGGGGGCGTGGTGTCGTACGCCGACGCGGTGAAGCACTCCGTGCTCGGGGTGCCGGGGGCGCTCCTGCGCGAGCACGGTGCGGTGTCGGCCGAGGTGGCCGGGGCGATGGCGGCCGGCGCACGAGAGCGCCTGGGATGCGACTGGGCGATCTCCGTAACGGGCATCGCGGGCCCGGATGGCGGAAGGCCCGCCAAGCCCGTGGGGCTGGTGTACGTGGGAATCGCGGGAGGTGGCACGGTCACGGTCACGGAGGCCCGCCTGCATGGGGACCGGGCCCGCATCCGCCTGCGGGCCTCAACCATGGCCATGCACGCGCTGCGCACGGCGCTGGAGGCCTGACATGCCCACGGGTTCCGGTGGTGGCGTGCACGTGCTGCGCACGGCGGTGGAGGCCTGACACGCCCACGGGTTGCGGTGGTGGCGTGCGCGCGGAATCCGCGGGATGGGGACGGATACGGTGATGCGGGGGAGGAACGTCCGGCCGAGGTGCGAACATGTGTTCCATCACGCCGGGCGCACACCTAGAATCCGCGCCGGTACATGAGGGAGTCGACGGCCGCCGCGGGGTGGCCCACAGGGGGAGACGGTGGAGAAGTCCGAGGCGCTGGGGTCGGCGGTCGCGCAGATCGAGAAGCAGTTC
>SXQZ01000188.1 GCA_005792725.1 Actinomycetota bacterium | reverse complement strand
GGCGGGCAGCACGGGTGCGGCACACTCACCCCCTGCTCGTACTGTTCGACATTGATGGGACGCTGCTGCACGGGCGGCCCGATGGCCACACCCGGGCGCTGGTGGATGCCATGCACGACGTGTGGGGTGTGGCCACCACGGTGGACGATGTGTGGGCCATCGGGCCCGCCGGGCGCACCGATCGTGAGATCGCGCGGCGGGTGCTGCGCGGCCACGGCGTGGACGACGCCCGGATCGATCGTCTGACGCCGGAGTGGATCGCGCACGCGGCGGCGCTCCACGAGCGGCTCGCCGCCGGGTACCGCCGTCCGGTCGCCGCACCCGATGCCGGGGACGTCACCGGGCGCCTGTGCGACGCGGGCATCGAGATCGCCCTGGTCACGGGCAACCTCCAGGCGATCGGCCGCTCCAAGGTGGCCGCCGCGGGGCTGGGCCACCGCTTCGGGGACGGGGGCGGCTTCGGCTGCGACTCGGAGGTGCGGGCCGACCTCGTGCGCATCGCACGCGGGCGGGCGGCACGCCCCTACGCGGACGACGAGGTGGTCGTGGTGGGCGACACCCCCCGTGACGTCATCGCGGCCCGTGATGCGGGCGTGCGCGTGGTTGCCGTCACCACCGGTGCACACTCCGCCGGGGACCTTGCCGGCGCCGATGCGGTGGTTTCCGATCTCACCGGTGCGCTCGGCATCCTTCTGGCCTGAGGGCGAACGCCCGCCCCCGCCACTTCATCCCCCCGCACAAGGAGCCGCCCGCGGCCCGCCCATACCCTCGGCGGTGCAATGGGAGGTCCACCTCGTGGCCTCCGGTCCCTGTACTCAACAAAGGAGCGAGGCACATGCGCCTGAGGTCACTCCGGACCGCGTGGGTGGTGGCAGGGATGCTGCTGCTCGGCGTGCCCGGCCTGGCTGCGGCCGCCGGGGACGGACCCTCGCCCACCGACATCGCCGTCAACTCGGTGTGGGTGGTGCTGGGTGCCGTCCTCGTGCTGTTCATGCAGGCCGGGTTCGCCATGCTCGAGATCGGGTTGTCGCGCATGAAGAACGCCGGTGCCGTGGCCGGCAAGATCATCATCAACCTGTCAATCGCCGTCCTCATGTTCTGGGCGACAGGGTTCGCCCTGGCGTTCGGCGACGGTGATGGGTTCCTGGGCCAGATGGGCTGGTTTATGAATGCCACGGACGCGGCCGGCGACACCAACTCGCTCGGTCTGAACTCATTCATGAACGCGATCGGGGCGTACAACATCCCGGTCGAGGCGGTCTTCTTCTTCCAGGTCGTGTTCGTCGCGGTGTCGCTGGCGATCGTCTTCGGCACCATGCTCGACCGCACGAAGTTCATCGGGTACGTCATCTTCGGGGTTGTCTTCACCGGGCTGATCTACCCGATCGTCGCCCACTGGACGTGGGGCGGAGGCTGGCTCTTTCAGGACGGGTTCCTCGACTTCGCCGGCTCGTCGATCGTCCACCTGCAGGGGGCCCTCGCGGCGCTCATGGGCACGATCATCCTGGGCCCGCGCATCGGGAAGTTCCGGAACGGGAAGGCGCAGCCGATCCCGGGCCACTCCATCCCGTTGGCGATGCTGGGCGTCATCATCCTGTGGGTCGGCTGGATGGGGTTCAACGCCGGTTCGACGCTCGGCGCCGTGGGACTGAACTTCGCCGACATCGCGGTCAACACGAACCTTGCCGCGGCGGCGGGCGTGATCGGTGCGACCGTGGCGTCGCTCGTGATCTTCCGGACGCTCGACGTGTCCCAGATGGGCAACGGTGCGATCGCCGGCCTGGTGGCCGTCACGGCGCCGTGCGCCTTCGTCGATCCGTGGGCGGCGGTGGTGATCGGCCTCGTCGCCGGTCTGCTGGTGCCGCCGCTCGTGGTGCTGGTTGACCGGATGAGGATTGACGATCCGATCGGCTGCCTCCCGGTGCACGGCATCAGCGGCATCTGGGGAACCCTGGCGGTCGGTCTCTTCGCCACGGAGAGCCGCATCGGCGCACTTCCGGCCGAGGCGGGCCTCTTCTACGGCGGGAGCGGCCACCAGCTGTGGGTGCAGTTCTATGGAATCCTCGCGACCATCGGGTTCACCGGGGCGTGTTCGCTGGTCGTGTTCCTCGCGATCAAGTACACGATCGGTCTGCGGGTCAGCGAGGACGAGGAGGCCGCGGGGCTGGACATCTCGGAGCACGGGATGTACGGATACCCGGAGCAGTTCATCGAGGTCCCCGGGGCGTTCCCGGAGTCCACACGCCACAGTGCAGGCTTGTCCTCGCTGACGCGACCTACGACCACACCCGGATAGGAGGAGGCGAACGTGAAGAAGATCGAGGCGTTCATCCGCCACGAGGCGTTCGACGAGATCCGTACCCGGCTCGCCGGCATGGGGCTTCCGTCCATGTCGATCAGCGAGGTCAAGGGCTCGGGTCGGCAGGGCGGCTACACCGAGAGTTACCGCGGCGCCAGAGCCACCATCTTCATGCGACCCAAGTTGAAGCTGGAGATGGTGGTGGACGACGCCGACGTGGAGCGGGCCGTTGACGTGATCCTCGAGCTGGCCCACACGGGCGAGCCCGGCGACGGGAAGATCTTCATCATCCCGGTCGACGACACTGTGCGGGTGCGTACGGGTGAGCGGGGGGACGTCGTCCTCGCGCCGCATCCGGAGGACGAGCCCGAGGGCTAGACCAGCGGAGGGCACAGGACCCCGATCGGGTCCTGTGCCCCCGGATGGTCTAGGCCGGCCCGATCTCCGCGGTACCCGGGGAGCCCGCGTCCAGCACGGACGGGGGCTCCCCGTCGTGCCGCTCCGGTGCGTCGGCGGGCAGCAGCAGCGTGAACCGCGCCCCGCCGCCGGGGGCGTCGCCCGCGGTGAGATCGCCGCCCAGCGTGCGCGCGAGTTGCCGGGCGATGGCCAGGCCCAGGCCGGAGCCGACCTTGCCCGCGGGCGTCTCGGCGGACCGGAATGGTTCGAACAGAACCTCGCGCATCACCGGGGCGATGCCGGGCCCCGTGTCCGAGACCGTGGCCACCACGCCGCCACCGGGGCGCGGGCGGGCCGACACTGTGACGACCCCGCCTGTGGGCGTCCAGCGGATCGCGTTGTCAATGAGGTTGCCGATGACCTGCTGCAGCCGGTCCGGGTCCGTGGTGATCCCGGGAAGCGGGGTGATGTCCGCCATGATGGTGATGCCCTCGGCGTCTGCGGAGGACCACAGGGCGTCGACCGCGGCGTTCATGGGGTCCGCCGCATCCACGCGCTCCAGATGCATCGTGAACCGATCGGCATCCATGCGGGCCAGATCGAGCAGGTCGCTCACGAGCACCTCGAGGCGGTTCGCCTCCGATGCGATGGCGCCGAGGGATCGTGGCACCAGGGCCTCGGGCACCACGCCGTCCGACAGGGCGAGCGCGTGGCCGCGGATGGCAGTGAGCGGCGTGCGGAGGTCGTGCGTGACGCGCATGAGGAACTCGCGTGCGACGCGATCCCGGAGGTCGAGCTGGGCCACCATGGCGTTGAAGGCCCGTGCCACCGCGTCGAGCTCCTCGGCCCCGCCCTCGCGCACCGCCGCCGTGAGGTCGCCGTCGGCGACCCGGCGGGCGGCCTGCTCGAGATCGCGCAGGGGGCGGGTGGTCCGGCGGGTCATCCAGAGCACGAGCGCCACGGCGACCAGCAGCCCGAAGGCGATCGCGAGCAGCACCGGGACGAGCACCTCGCCCCAGGAGGCCGCCACCTCGGCCTGGGGACGGGTAAGGACGATCGCCCCGAGGTAGCGGCCGTTGATCGCGACGGGGGCCGCCGCGGCGAACGTCGGGGTGGTCGCCCCGGGCGGGGTGAAGTCGAATGACTGGGACCCCTCGGCGACCATCCGCTCGGGGTCGAGGTCGCGGGCGGCGGTATCGGGCAGCCCGCCCGTGGGGTCGGACGCCCCGGGCGAGAGGGCGAGGCCCACGTAGTACAGGCGCGTGCTCGGTCCGGCCAGCTCCTCCAGATTCCCGATGGGCTCCCGGCTGGTGAACTCTTGGCCGGTCGCCAGAGCGGTCGCCGCCCGTTCCGACACGAGGCCGGCGACGGCTCTGGCCTGCCGGTCGAGTTCGGCCCGGGCCTGGCTCGTCACCCCGTCACGGATGAGCGAGACGGCGATCGCGGCGAAGAGCAGGGCGGCCACGACGAGGCCCGCCACGGCGCTCAGGGCCACCCGCCCTGACAGGCTCGCCCACGGCCGCCGGCGGGCCGGCGGCGCGTTCACCGCCGGGCCGGCACCTTGTAGCCGGTGCCCCACACGGTATCGATGGGGCAGGCATCACCCAGCTTGCGGCGTAGCTGGCGCACATGGACGTCGATCGTGCGGCTGTCACCCAGGAATGTGTAACCCCACACCCGCTCGAGCAACTGCTCGCGGCTGAGCACCAGCCCCCGCGCCTGGACCAGCGCGGTGAGCAGGTCGAACTCCTTCGGGGTGAGGGCGACCTCCTCGCCTCCCACGAACACCTCGCGCGGCCCCACCTCGATGCGCAGGTCATCCACCTCGAGCACGGGCGGGACGTCCGGGTCCACGACGTCGGCGGCACCGTGGGAGCGACGCAGCACGGCACGCACGCGCGCCACGAGTTCGCGGGGGTCGAAGGGCTTGGTCACGTAGTCGTCGGCCCCCAGCTCGAGGCCCACGACCTTGTCCACGGCATCATCGCGTGCGGTGAGCACGAGGATGGGCATCGCACCGCCCCCCTGGCGGATGCGGCGGGTCACCTCGAAGCCGTCCACTCCGGGCAGGTTCAGGTCCAGCAGCAGCAGGTCGGGGCGCTCGGCCTCGATGCGTGCAAGGGCGTCATCCCCCCGCTCCGCGATCTCGACGCGGAAGCCCGCCGCCGCGAGGTACATCTTCGCGAACGAGGCGATGTTCGGTTCATCCTCGGCGATGAGGATGAATGGCTGTTCATCGGCGGCGGCCATGGCCCGGAGGGGAGGTTACCCCTGCCCTCTCCGGGACGCCGGGCGCAGTGGCAGCCGGATGGGGCGGAGCGGCCAGCTCTCGGACGCCGCGTTGTTCACCCGGAAGGTCCCGACCCCGTCAAGGCGCACGGAGCCCTGGCCCGTGATCGACAGGGTCACGTTGCCGTCGCCACGGAACGTCGCGACCACGTCACGCCCCTCGATGGTCACCCGCTGCCGGGGACCGGGCCCGAATGTCACGGTGCGCGGTCGCGCCGGTCCGGGCCGCGACCGGGGCAGCGGCCGCAGGATGCGCCGCCCGGCGAGCAACGTCCGCGCATCCCCGCCCCGGTCGGTGATGGTGACCTTCATGCCGCCCACATCGCCGAAGGCGAGGAAGTCGCCCGACACCCGCACGTCGCCGGCACCGTCCACGTAGATCTGCCCCCCGATGCTGGTGGCCGCCGACCCGGGGCCTGCGTGCGCACGGCCACTCGATCCGGCGACTCCCGTGCCCGCGGTGGCGGCGATGAGGGCCGTGGCGACCACGACGGAGGTGAGGGGGCGTCCCACGTGCGGAATGCTGCCGCCCGGGCGTGGTGAGCGGTAGGGGCGGGCGTAAGGGCTTTGTTAGCGCGTGCCGGGGCCAGGGCCACGATCAGGACCCACGCCGCGCCCGCGGACGGTGCTGCGGCGCGTGGGGCGTCCCGGGGGTGCATCGTCGTGGGAGGTGGTGGAACGCCTCGCCGCCTGCTGCCCGGGGATCAACGACCCGGGCCCGCTATGGCTCGAGCCTCACGCCCTCCTCGACCTTGACGGGCGCCTGCACCGTGGGCTCGAGGGCGACGTTCTCCGCGACCACGGGGGCCGCGGTGGCGGCCTCGGGTGGGGGGGCGACCTCGCCCTCGGGGACGGGCCGGGGACCGTCCCCCATGTAGGCCCAGATCATCTCGCCGCAGTCGGGGCAGGAGGGCAGTACGCCCCGGTTGCCGATGCGGAACTGGCAGGTCACGCAGGCGAAGGTGCCGGGTACCTTCTGACCGGTGTAGAAGCAGGGCTTGCCGAGCCGCTGCTCGGCCTGCTGGGCACCCTGCGCCGGGGACAGGTTCGTGTCGTGTGGCACGGCTGTCCGGCCTGGCCCTCGCGTTGGTCCGCTGGTGCCCATCTCGTTACCCCCGTCACGTATATCCTGCGAGCGGGCTGGATCCTACCGTGCGGTCACAGGCCCTCGGATGTCAGCGGTGCGAGCGGGGGTCGTGTATGCGTGTGGCCTGTGCGCAGATCAATACGGTGGTGGGTGACCTCGAGGGCAACCTCGAGCGCGTGCGGGATGCCGTGGCGCGCGGGCACGCCATGGGCGCGACGCTCGTGCTGACCCCGGAACTCGCTATCACCGGGTATCCACCCGAGGACCTCCTGCTGCGCCCGTCGTTCGCGGACGCCTCGCGGGCGGCCCTCGATGCGCTCGCGGCGTCCATCACCGATGGTGTCGCGATCGTGGGCTTCGTGGAACACGACGAGGATCTGCACAACGCGGCCGCCGTGGTCGCGGATGGGCGCGTGCAGGCGATCTACCGCAAGCGCTTCCTGCCCAACTACGGGGTGTTCGATGAGGCGCGCTACTTCCGCGCCGGTACCGAACCCATCGTGCTCGACATCGAGGGTGCCCGGGTGGGCATCGTGATCTGCGAGGACATCTGGTACCCGGCGCCGGTCGCTGCCGAACTCGCCGAGGCGCGGCTCGATCTCATCGCGTGCATCTCGTCGTCACCGTTCCACCTCGCGAAGGGGGATTCGCGCGAGCGGATGCTCGCGACACGGGCCTGTGACAGCGGGGCGGCGCTGGCGTACTGCAACCAGGTGGGTGGTCAGGACGACCTCGTGTTCGATGGCCGGTCCGCGATCATCGACCCGGCGGGCACCCTGATCGCGCGCGCCCCCGTGTTCGTCGAGGACCTGCTCGTCGCCGACATCCCGCTCGACCTCGCCGCGGGCCGGCGCCTGAGGGAGCCGCTGCTGCGGCGTCTCGCGCCCTCCACCCGGTTCGAGCCCTGCTACATCACGTCGAACCCGGCCCCGGTGGCGACGGCCCCGGTGGCGACGGCCCCGGCCAGCGCCGTCGCGGAGATGCCGTCGGCGGCGGGTGAGCTCTGGGCCGCACTGGTGACCGGTGTCGGTGACTACGTGGACAAGAACGGGTTCCCGGGCGTCATCATCGGCCTCTCCGGCGGCATCGACTCCGCGCTGACCGCGGCGATCGCCGTGGACGCCCTCGGTGCCGAGCGGGTGCGCGGGGTCGCGATGCCGTCGGTGTTCACGAGTGGGCAGAGCACCGACGATGCCGGTGTGCTCGCCGCGTCGCTCGGCATCCGGATGGACATCATCCCGATCGCCCCCGTGGTGGATGCGTTCGAAGCCCAGCTCGCGGAGGTGTTCGAGGGTCAGCCGCGCGATGTGGCCGAGGAGAACCTGCAGGCACGGGTCCGTGGGACGCTGCTGATGGCCATCAGCAACAAGCACGGTGACATGGTGCTCGCCACCGGGAATAAGAGCGAGATGTCGGTCGGTTACTCCACGATCTACGGGGACATGGCCGGTGGATTCGCCCCGCTGCGCGATGTCTCCAAGACGTGGGTCTACCGGCTCGCGTCGTGGCGGAACCATGAGGCGGGTCGTGAGGTCATCCCGCAGGCCACCATTGACCGTCCGCCCACGGCGGAATTGCGTCCCGACCAGAGGGATTCCGATTCGCTTCCTGACTACGACATCCTCGACCCGATCCTTGAGGCGTATATCGAGCACGATCTCCCACCGGCGGCCCTCGTCGAGCGGGGGTTCCCCGGCGATGCCGTGGAACGGGTGGCGGGCATGGTGGATCGGGCGGAGTACAAGCGGCGCCAAGGGCCGCCAGGCATCAAGACGACCCCCCGCGCCTTCGGACGTGACCGGCGTATGCCCATCACGAACCGCTTCGGGGCGCGGTAGGCCGGACACGGCGCGCCGGTTGCGGTCCCGTGCGGCCCTCGGTGTGGTGGCCGTCCTCATCCCGGTGGCCGTGGGCACCGCGGCCGCCCCTCCGCGCGTCGCGACGGCCGGCGACCGCGCGACCCTGCTCGTGTCGCTGTCCGGGGCGCCGGATGCCGGAGCCGTGCAGGCCGCCCTCGGTGGCCTGGGCACCGTGGCCCCCGTGGCCCCGGAGGCGGGTATCTGGTCGGTGCGGACCCCGGCGGACCCCACGGTGCGCTCGACCGTGCTGCGCCGTCCCGGGGTGGAGTCAGCCGACTGGTCGCTGGTGCGCCGCACCGATGAGCGTCGCTCCGCCCATGCCGCACGGGCCACGCCCCTTCCGCTCACCCCGGTGGGCGTGCCCACCGATGAGTACTACGCGACCAGCCGGCAGTGGGCACTGTTCCCACCCGCGACGACGTGGGGCGTTGACCTCACGGGCACGCCCGCCCGGCCCCGCATCGCCATCCTCGACAGCGGTGTCGACTCAACGCACCCGGAGTGGAGCGGTCCCGACTCCCCGCTCGTGCGCCCCTACAGCGCGTGGACCGGGCATGAGGCTGCCGACGACTGGGCACGGAGCGGTCACGGCACCCATGTCGCGGGCTCCGCGGCGGCGCCCGCCAATGGGCTGGGCGTCGTGGGGGTCGCGCCGGGTACCGCCCGTACCGCCGAGGTGATCCCGGTCCAGATCGCTGATCGGGATGGGTACTCGACCGACGAGACGATGATCAAGGGCATCCGCTGGGCCGTGCACAACGGCGCGAAGGTCATCAACATCTCCGCTGGCGGCGTGGGCGACGACGAGGCGCTTCAGCGTGTGATCGACTGGGCGTTCTCGAGCGGCGCGCTCGTCGTTGCCTCCGTTGGTAACGACGGCCAGGACTACCCGGCCATCAACTACCCGGCGGGATACTGGAATGTGCTGGGCGTCGCGGCCCAGTGCAACGCGGTCACCGACCCGGTGGACTGCCCGATCGCATACGGACTCGCGCGGTTCAGCAATCGCAACGCGTCCGTGGACATCGTCGCGCCGGGTGTGGACATCGTCTCGTCGGTGCCGCTGCGCATCCACGCGGGCGAGGTGTCGCCCGGGTACGCCGTCAAGGAGGGCACCTCGATGGCAGCCCCCTTTGTGGCCGGCGTGGCCGCGCTGGTCTTCGCGGCGAATCCCGGGGCCACGCCGTTCCAGGTGCTGCGCCAGATCAAGAACACGGCGGTGGACATGGGTCCCGTGGGCCGCGATACCGCCACCGGCGCCGGGCTCATCAACCCGCGCGCCGCCGTGACGCTGCCGTTGCCCGAGGACGACCCCTACGAGTCGAACGCCGACATGGGCGAGGTCGCCCGTGATCCGGCGCTGGTGCCGACCACATCGGTCACGGCCTTTGCGGGGGTGGATGACGACCCCACCGATGTGTATCCGGTGCGCCTCACCGCGGGGACGGTGGTCCGCCTTGCGATTCGTGCCCAGCGGGTGAAGACGCGGATCGCGATCTGGCAGCCCGGGACGCGAACCATCACGGACGGCCACCCGGCCGCCGCGACCCGGGGGGCAACGCATGCGCCGCGCCTGTCGTACACGGTGCCGCGCACCGGGCGGTGGTACGTGTCGGTACGCGCGACCGCGGGCAGCGGGCGCTACGCGCTGACGATCGGCCGGTAGCCGGCCCGGTACCGGATGTCCACTCCGGGGAGTGGGGGCACCGCGGGTCGTCCGCGGTACCGGCCGGATCATCCGACCGCGCCGCCGGCACTGACCCGCCGATGACGGACGGCGCTGTCCACGCGGGAGCGCGAACCCTCCCCGGACGGCCGCGCCACCGACTGGTGGGAGTCCCGGCGGCGGGCTTCGCGAGGGACGCCCATGCCGGCCTGGAACGAGCCACCGCGACGTGTTCCTGCGCCGGGCCCGGTCGGCGTTCTAGGCTGGGGCCGTGAACGATCGCGCGCTGCGCCTGCGCCTCGACGTGGATGTGCGAGGTGATGACGAGGTCGGCCTCGGGGCGGCCCACACCGGCCCGCCCGGGTCCCTTCTGCGGGATGGCGAGACCGCGGTGGTGCTGGGCACGGCCCTTGCGTGCGCGGCGCTGGCAGCGGTGCCCGCCGATCGACGTGCGTCCGTGGCCCGCGACCTCGCCGCGTTCGGGGCCGGAGAGGCCGCGGCCGGGCTCACGGCACAACGGGTGCCCGGTGCGGCCGTGGTGGCCCTGCGGCCCGAGGAGCAGGTGGGTACGCGCGGGTGGTGCGCCCGCGCGGT
>SXQZ01000187.1 GCA_005792725.1 Actinomycetota bacterium | reverse complement strand
CATGTCGATGAAGTCGATGACGATGATGCCGCCGCTGTCACGCAGGCGCAGTTGCCGTACGACCGCCTCGGCGGCCTCGAGGTTGGTGCGCGTGATCGTCGCCTCGAGCGCCGTGTTCCCGCGTCCCACGTTCTTGCCCGAGTTGACGTCGATCACGGTCATGGCCTCGGTGTCATCAATCACGAGCGACCCGCCCGACGGCAGGGGCACGCGACGGCTCAGCGTGGACCGGATCGCCCCCTCCACGCCGTGCGCCTCCATGAGGGGGACCTCGCCCTCATACAGCCGGACCCGGTCTGCCAGCGCGGGGGACGTGCGCCGCAGGAAGCCGGTGATGCGCTCGTGCTGACGGGAATCGTCCACCAGCACCTCGTCAACGGTGTCGTTGAGGATGTCGCGGATGACCTTGAGTGAGGAGTCGGCCTCGCTGTAGAGCAGCGAGGGGGTCGCGACCTTGTCGGAGCGCTCGCGAATGGCCTTCCACAGGAGGGTGAGCGATGCGAGGTCACGGGCGAGTTCGGTGGCCGAGGCACCGGCGGCCGCCGTGCGCACGATGATGCCGCCACCGTCCGTGGGGAGGCGACGGCAGATGTCGCGCAGGCGGTGGCGCTCGTCGTCATCCAGCCGCTTGCTGATGCCGATGCCATCCCCGAACGGCACGTAGACGAGGAACCGGCCGGCCAGCGAGAGTTGCATGGTGAGGCGCGCGCCCTTGGTCCCCATGGGGTCCTTGACCGCCTGCACGATGATCTCGTCGCCCTTCTTCAACAGGTCGGCGATGAGCCGCTTGCGCTTGGGCACCCCCGCCGCGACGACGTCGTCCACGTGAAGGAAGCCGCTCTTGCCGATGCCGACATCGACGAACGACGCCTCCATGCCGGCGAGCACCGACTCGACACGCCCCTTCCAGATGTGGCCCACCACCGAGCCCTTGCCACGACGCTCGATCTGCACCTCGGCCACGCGGCCATCCTCGAGGATGGCGACACGGGTCTCGGCGCGATCCACGGAAACCAGGATCTGCTTGATCAGTTCTTCTCCTTGCGCCCGGGGCGGACGCGGGTGAGCAGCGACCTCATGGCGCTCAGCGGATCAGCGGGCAGGTTGTCCTCCCCCATCTGATGCGCGATGCGCTGGGTGGCTGCGGCGAGTGCCACCGTGGAACCCCATGCGACCGCACCGCGCACCATCCACCGCGGGGCGGGGACGATGCGCGACACCCCACGGGCGACCACGGCGACGACGAGTCCACTGCCGAGGGCAGCGGCGAGTTCCGGGACGCGGCGGGCATCGAGGCGATGCCCCTCCGCCGATCCCGTCCGGACGACCATCGCCAGCTGCGCGGCGGAGGCCCCGGGGAACCAGTTGAGGGCGCCGGCGACCGCGGACTCGCGGGCGGCCGACGTGACGATCTGGTCACGCACCGCTTCCCGCAGGGCCGGATACCGGCGCGCCGCGGGGACCATGTGGGGACCAAGGGCCCGGATGACGCCCTCGGTGACCCGGCGGATCGACCCGTCGGCATCGAGGTCGGGGGCGAAGCAGAGGTCGCCGATCGTGATGTCGGGCCCGGCGAGCAACTCGGCCTCACGGGCGGCGCGCCCGGCGTCGGGTGCCACCACCACCACGAGCGACCGGCGGTCCTGCCGGCTACGCGACGCCACCTCCTGGGCGGCGGCGCGGGCATCGCCGGCCATGCCCAGCGGAATGATCACCAGATCGGCGCCGGGGGGATCGCCCACGGGCACGCCCAGCCGGTCCGAGAGCCGCGCGGCGAGGGCCGCGTCGATCGGGAGGATTGCGACGCTGCCCCCATCGAGGGCGTCCTCATGCTGCTTGCGCGTGTCCCTGGCGAATGTGGTGGCCCGCCGGGCGAGGGTCGTGAGCGCGCTCATGGGGATGCCGCCGGCCGCACACCCGGGCCCAGGCCACGCGCGCCGATGCGCAGGAGCACGCCCACGGCGACGAGGTTGGTCAGTGTGTGGCTCCCGCCGTACGACATCAACGGCAATGGGATTCCCGTGATCGGCATGATCCCCACGTTCATCCCGATGTTAACGAACACCTCGAACGCCAGCATCGCCGCGATGCCGGCCGCCACGAGGCGCTCCAGCTCGGTGGCGGCGGATCGCATGATCACCAGCGCCCGCCAGACGATCACGAAGTACAGGCCGATGAGCAGGCCCGCGCCGAGGAAGCCGAACATCTCGGCGACCACCGCGAAGATGAAGTCGGTGTGGTGCTCCGGGAGGAAGTCGTTGATGGTCTGCGTGGCACCGGACGGCCCCTTGCCGAACGCCCCGCCCGAACCGATGGCCACCTTGCTCTGCTCGAGCTGGTAGCCGGTCGCGGACCGGTCGCTGCCGGAATCGACGAACGCCGTGAGACGATCCACCTGATAGGGCTTCAGGACGTTCAGCCCCGCCCCCGGGAGCACGTAGAGCACCAGGGCGGCCGCGGCCACCACCACGAAGCCGACCACGATGAAATGGGTGATCGGCTGTCCGGCAACCCAGAGGATCGTCAGGGCAATGGCCGCGTACACCAGCGCGGTTCCGAGGTCCGGCTGCAGGAACACGATCGCGGCCGGCACGGCCGTGACCACCGCCACCACGAGGGATAGCCGGGCCGAATCCATCGACCGGATCCGCTCGACCACGATGACGGCGATGACGAAGGCGATGATCAGCTTGCCGATCTCGGACGGCTGGATGCGCAGCGGCCCGAGCTCGATCCATCGCGTGGAGCCACGTGCCGACGACCCCAGCACCAAGACGATGCCGACGGCGGCGATGAGGATGGCGTACAGCGTCCACGCGTACCGGGACAGCCATTCGAGATCGAGCCGCATGATGAAGAACAGTGCGACGAAGCCGATGAGCGTGTAGGCCACCTGACGTGTGAAGAAGTAGCCGGGATCGGACGGGATATCGCCCTCGGTGGCCACCTTCACGACATAGACCCCGAAGGCCGACACGGCGAGGGCGGCCCCGAGCAGCCACCAGTCGAGTTCCGCGAGTGCCGACTGCACGCGATCGCGCGCCGGGCGCCGGTCAACCTGCCCGGGGACCGTGGTCATCAGTTCACCTTCGCGCCGGTGCCGCAACGATCGGCGGCGTAGCCGAGATGGGCGGCGATGGTGGCGCAGGCGACGGGGGCCGCGGAGTTGGCACCCTGGCCCCCCCGCTCCACCAGGACGGCCAGGACGATTGACGGGTCCTCGGCGGGGGAATAGCCGACCCACCACGCGTGGTCTACGCCGCTGGGGTTCTCGGCCGTGCCGGTCTTCCCCGCCACGCGGAGCTCACGGGGCAGGGCACCGAAGACGGGGGTGGCCGTGCCCCCGTTACCGTTCGCCGCGCGCCACAGACCCGATCGGATGATGGCGAGGTTGTCCTTCGTGATTCCGAGTGGCCGAAGCGCGCGGGCCCCGACCAGATCGCGTAGCACGCGCCCGTCGGCGTCCACCACGGCGCGCCCGAGAGTGGGCGTGACGACCGTGCCCCCATTGGCGAGGGCGGAATAGGCCGTGGCCATCTGGATGGGCGTCACGAGCACGTTGCCCTGACCGATCGCCATGTTGATGGAGTCGCCGGGACGCCACGAGCAGTTGATGGGGTCGACGGCCCGGTCGCAGGTCTGCCGCTTGTATGCGAGGTCGGGCACCAGCCCCGCGCTCTCCCCCTCGGTCAGGTCGAGGCCCGTGGGACGACCCAGCCCGAAGCGCCGCGACCAGTCCTGCATGGGCCACCCCGGCACCCGGTACGTGCGGTCACCGAGCGTGTAGAAGAAGGTGTCGCTTGATACCTCGAGCGCCTCCGGCAGCGTGAGGAGGCCATGAGCCTGATTATTGAACCCGCGGAAGCGGGTCTTGTAGAGGACGACGGACCCAGGGGAGTCAATGGTCTGCCCGGGCTTGTAGAGACCGGCCTCGAGCGCGGCGGCCGCGGTGATCGCCTTGAACGTGGACGCCGCCGGGTACTCGCCCCCGATCGCCCGATTCAGCAGCGGATGCCCGGGGCTCGTGAGCACCCGCCGCACCTCCCGCGGAGCCCCCGCCTGGAACACATCGGGGTCGAACGTGGGAACCGACGCGAGGGCCAGTACGGCGCCCGTCCGGGGGTCGAGTGCGACCCCGGCGGCCCCGGTGGAGGTGCCCGACCCCTGGACCTCGGCGATGAGCGCGGCCTCGAGTGCCGCCTGCACCTTGAGGTCGATGGACAGGCGCAGCGTCTCGCCCGGTCGGGGCGGCGCCTGCGCCAGGACCCCGCGGCCCACCACCTCGCCGCGGGCGTCCACCTCCACCTGCTCGCGCCCGGCGATGCCGCGCAGGTACTGCTCATACTCCGCCTCGATGCCCGCGCGGCCCACGGTCTCATTGCCGAGGTACCCGCGCTCGCGGTAGTCGTCGCCCTTCTCGGCGGGGATCGGGCCGACGTAGCCGAGCACGTGCGCGGCCAGCGTGCCCTGCGGATAGTCGCGCACGTAGGCGGCCTGCAGGCTGATGCCGGGCAGCTGCGCCCGGCGCTCCTCGACGTACGCCTGAAGTTCGGGGCGGGTCTCCTCCTCGAGGACCACGGCCTCGAAGGGCCGCGATGCCTGCGCCCGCTTCACCATGGCACCGAAATAGCCGGGGGGCTTGCCCAGGGCCACCGACAGGCGCCGCAGGGCACCGACGCCCTCGGGGCCGGCCAGCAACTGCGGTTCCGCCACGAGGTTGAGCACCTCGCGGCTGGTCACGAGCGGGGCGCCATTGCGATCCGTGATGGCCCCCCGGGGGGCCTCGGTGATGACCGTGCGCAGACGATTGGCCTCGGCCCGCTCCTGATACTCCCCGCCCCCGATGACCTGCAGGAACCACAGGCGCGCCACGAGAACGCCGAGCAGCACGAGGGCCAGAACCGTGAACGACGCCATGCGCAGGACCGATCGCGGCGGACGGCGGCGGCGGCGGCGCGGCGGACCCGGGCCATCGCCCGGCGGCAGCCCGGGCGGTAGCGGGGTGAGGGTGCTCACGACTCCAGCATCCCCGGTTCCACGTCCATCGGGGCCCCGAGCAGTCGCCTGGCGACCAGCAGGATCGGGAACGACAGCAGCCCGGTCAGCACGATGGTGGGCATGATCATCCGCACCGCCACCGCGGACACGACGATCTCGGCGCCGAGGAGGAGGTGCACCACGGCATAGCCGACCTGCACGAACGCACACGCCGCCACCGCCAGCACCACCGGCAGGCCGAAGCTCTCCGCCTCGGGCCGGTCGGCGAACCGTCCGCACCAGTAGCCCGCGGCGAGGTAGAGGAGGGCCAGCACCCCCAGCGTACCGACGGGCGTGGTGAGTTCCACCAGCAGCCCGCATGCGAAGCCGGTGACGGCGCCGACGAAGGGGCCGCGGAGCACCGCGACGATCACCACGAGGGCCACGCAGACATCGGGGACGCCGTCGGCCACCGTGAGGTACGGCATGAGCGTCACCTGGAGCACGACCGCGACCGCGGCCATGACCGCGACCCGGCCGAGATGGGACGGTTGGCGGGGAAGGCTGCGGATCCGTCCCACCCGCAGCGGGCGTACGGCGTCGATGTCCCCGGTGACCGGCTCGGGCATGGGCGTGCTCACCCCTCGGCGCGGCGCTTGGCCGCCGCCGAGCGCGGCGTGAGCACCGCCACCGACGACAGCGCCCGGACATCCACGAAGGGCGTCACCTGGATGGTCTGGAAGGTGTCCACGGCCTGGGACCCGGCGCCCGCGACCTTGCCCACGGGTATCCCCCGCGGGAAGACCGACGGGAGGCGCATGTCGGCCACGAAGCCCGCCGTGCGGACCACCGCGCCGTCGCGCACCCGGAACTCCCGTGGCACGCCATCCATCATCAACTGGCCGCCGACGCTCGGACGCAACACGCCGAGGGCCCCGCCCGATCCATCCACCGTGGCCCCCACCCGGATGGACGAATCGGTGATGAAGGTGACGACGCTGCTGCCGATGGACGCCGACGTGACCACGCCGACGAGTGCGGAGCCCGGGGCAGCGGCGGCGACCACCGGGCTGTTGACCACCACACCGTCGTTGGTGCCGGCGCCGATACGGGCGCGCGAGTACCAGTTGGTGGGTGAGCGCCCGACGATGGACGCGACGACCGGCTGGTAGCCACCGGGAACGTCGTCGGTGATGCCCAGCAGCGCGCGCAGGCGGGCCACCTCGGCGGCCTGATCGGTACCGGCCAGGACCTGCGCACGAAGGGCCGCATTCTCCTCGCGCAGCCGCTCGTTCTCCCCGCGGGCGTCAACGAGGCCCGTCACCCAGTCCCAGCCGTCGCGGAACGGCTGCACGGCGCGGCTGCCGAGGGATTGAAGGGGTGCGGCGACGCTGCCGGCCAGCACCTGGGTGCCGTGCGCCGGGCCCTCCCCCCCCTCGCGGAAGTAGACCGTGAAGATGATCAGGCAGACGGCGACGAGCCCACCGATCACGCTCCTGCGGATCAGCGTCCGTCGCCTCTGGACATCATGCTGTGGCGGTCGGGGAATCTCGGCTCCTCCTGGGGCGTCGTCACCCGGCCCCACGTTATGGCACCCCGGCCCGGGCGGTGCCGATGGCGGGGCCGCCATCACTCAGTAGCGGTTGCGCCTCGCGCGCCGCGCCCCATGGGACGCCCGCCGGATCACGTCGAACTCCTCAAGCGCGCGCCCCGAGCCCACCGCGACGCACGTCAGCGGACTGTCCGCAATGTGGATCGGCATCTCGGTCTCGGCGCGCAGGCGCTCGTCAAGCCCACTCAGCAGCGAGCCTCCGCCCGCAAGCACGATTCCGCGGTCCATGATGTCGGACGCCAACTCGGGCGGCGTGCGGTCCAGCGTGGCCTTGACGGCGTCCACGATCTGCACGACCGGCTCCTCGAGGGCCTCACGCACCTGCTCGGACGATAGGACCACGGTCTTGGGAAGGCCGCTGATCATGTCGCGCCCGCGGATCTCGGCCTCGAGTTCGTCCTTGAGCGCGAAGGCCGAGCCGATCTCGAGTTTCACCTCCTCGGCGGTCTGCGTTCCGATCATGAGCTTGCGCTCGCGCTTGACGTAGTTGACGATGGCCTCGTCCAGTTCATCGCCGCCCACGCGGATGGACTGCGCGACCACGATGCCGCCCAGCGAGATCACCGCGACCTCCGTGGTGCCGCCGCCGATGTCCACGATCATGTTCCCGGTCGGCTCGCCCACCGGCAGCCCCGCGCCGATCGCGGCGGCCATCGGCTCCTCGATGAGGTACGCCTGCCGCGCGCCGGCCGAGAGCGTGGCCTCCTCGACCGCGCGCTTCTCCACGCCGGTCACACCCGACGGCACACAGACCACCACGCGCGGGTGCGCCCACCGGGGCGGGTGCACCTTCGGGATGGAGTGGCGCAGCCTGGTCTCGGTCACGTCGACGTCGGCGATGACGCCGTCCTTCAGCGGCCGGATCGCCGTGATGTTGCCCGGGGTCCGCCCCAGCATGCGCTTGGCCTCGATGCCCACGGCGTGCACGTCGCCGGTGCGCTGGTCAATGGCGACCACCGAGGGCTCCGAGAGCACGATGCCGCGGCCCTTCACGTACACGAGGGTGTTGGCGGTGCCGAGGTCCACGGCCATGTCGCGACCGCCGAACCCAGTGAGGTAACTCATGACGCCGATCGGGGGCCTCCGGTGCCGATCGCGGGAACCAATGCGGCGCCCGTCGGGACCGCGCGGACAGGGTAGCCCACCCCGCTATTACCACGAATCCCCGCCGGGGGGATGCACGCCCGATTGCACCCCAGACCCCGGTGGCGCTCACCATCCCATCCGGGGGACGGGGTGGGTTCAACCCATCGTTGCCGCTCGTCACCCCGGGGGAGGTTGACGAGGTGGATTCGCCCAGTCATCGGGGTTGTCACCGCAGCCCGTCCCGGTGGGCTGCGGACGGGTCCCGGTCTAGGACGCCCCGAGGATGAACGAGGTGGCGCCAGTCACCCCCCGGGCGTCGGTCGCCGTTACACGCACGGGGGCGGGGAAGCCCGCTTGGGGGGACATCCCCGCTACCCCCACCGGGGTCATCTTGTCGACCCGTGTGGCCCCATCGCCGAGCTGACCGAAATAGTCATGCCCCCAGCACGTCACCGCGCCATCGGTGATCAGCGCACAGGTATGTTTCCAGCCCTCGGTGACCTGAGCGACCCCGCTCCCGAGGTCCTCCACATCATCCGGGGTGGTCGATGGCCCACGCGCCCCGTTGCCCAGACCACCGTTCCAGTCCACACCCCAGCACTTCACCGCGCCCGCGATCATGACGGCGCAGGCGTGGTAATCGCCCACGCTCACCTCAGCGACCGGGAGCTCACCGACCCCGCTCCCGAGCCCTGACACAGACACCGGGGTGTGCGTGTCCCCTCCTGAGGCCAACCCGTCGCCCAGCTGGCCGTAGGTGTCTTGCCCCCAGCACTTCACCCCGCCTGTGGTCGTGAGGGCACAGGCGAACGAGTAGCCCGCGCTGATCTGGGCGACCCCGCTCCCGAGCGTCTCCACATCGTCCGGGGTTGACGATGATCCACGCGAGCCGTTGCCCAACGTGCCCCAGGCGTCCGAGCCCCAGCACTTCACCGCGCCCGTGGTCGTGAGGGCGCAGGTGGCGTACCCGCCCGCGCTCACCTGAGCGACCGGGGGGTCACCGACCCCGCCCCCGAGCCCTGACACAGGCACCGGGGTGTGCGATCCCACCAACGCCCCTTGGCCCAGCTGGCCCTCGTTGCCCCGCCCCCAGCACCTCACCCCGCCGTCGGTGAGAAGCGCGCAGGTGTGGAGGTAGCCCGCGCTGATCTGGGCGACCCCGCTCCCGAGCGTCTCCACATCGTCCGGGATGGGCGAATCTCCACGCGAGCCGTTGCCCAAGGCGCCCCAGGGGGAGTCATCCCCCCAGCACTTGACCGCGCCCGCGGTGGTGAGGGCGCAGGTGTGGGATGCACCCCCGCTCACCTGGGCGACACCGCTGGTGAGGTCTATCACGTCCCTAGGCACGGAGGGGTCCAGGGGGCTGTCCCCGTTCCCCAACTGACCCCCACTGTCCTCCCCCCAGCACTTCACCCCGCCCCCGGTGGTGACGGCACACGTGTGGCTGGAGCCCGCGCTCACCTGGCTGGCCCGGAAGTTCCACGCCGAGGCCTCCGGCCCGGTGAAGGCACCGGTGGCGGTGTTGAAGGTGACCCCCGTGGGCAGGGTGCCCTGAACCGAGAAGGTGCGCGTCCCCTGCCCGCCGGTGACGGTGGGCGTGACTACCTGGGCGGCCTGCCCCGTGGTGAAGGTGGCGGCGGGGTAGGCGAGCGCCGGGGGCGCGGAGGCCCCCACCGCCACCTGCGCGGTC
Organism: Actinomycetota bacterium; assembly: GCA_005792725.1. Classification (GTDB taxonomy): domain Bacteria; phylum Actinomycetota; class Thermoleophilia; order Miltoncostaeales; family Miltoncostaeaceae; genus SYFI01. The sequence goes on along the minus strand of SXQZ01000187.1, from coordinate 3,527 downwards.
GAGGAGATACCCACCGTATCGGTGGCGGTGATCCTCACGAAGGCGGGGAAGCCCGCCTGGGGCCCGGTGCCGGTGGCCGTGGCGGGGGTTGTCTGGTTGGCGTCGGAGCCGGTGCCGAGCCTGCCCCAGCCCCCCGATCCGAAGCAGCGCACCTCACCTGTGTCCATGATCAGGCACGACGATGCGAGGCCCGCGGCCATGGCAGCGATGCCCGAAAGCGCGCTGCCACCGGGGGCGGCGAGCACATCCACCGGGGTGGTGCTGTTGCCGGTCGCTGCGTTGCCGAGCCGGCCGGATGAGCCGGCCCCGAAGCACTTCGCCGTGCCGGTGGTCATCCTCACGCAGGTGTGCTCGCCCCCCGCGACCACCTGCGCCACGCCGCTGGTGAGCCCCGAAACCGCCACCGGCAGCGTCTGGTCGGTGGTCTGGCCCGTGGCGGGGGCGCCCACCGATCCGTTGCCCCAGCACATGAGCGCCCCGCCGTTGCGGACCGCGCAGGTGTGCCACCAGCCGGTCGCGATGGCAGTGACCCCGCGCAGGGGCTCGCCGCCCGGGCTCACCCGCACCGCAACCGGCACTGCCGAGTTGCCGGTGCCGCCGTTGCCGAGCTCACCGTTCCCCCCGGGGCCCCAGCAGAACACCGTGCCGGTCGCCATCAGCGCACAGCCGCCGTAGCGGGAGGCACCCACCGCCACCACGCCGGAGGTGAGCCCCGTGACCTGCGTGGGGGTGGTGCGCTGGGCCGATCCGCCGTCGCCGATCTCCCCGTTGGCCCCGCGCCCCCAGCACTTCAGCGCACCCGCGCTGGTCAGGGCGCAGGCGTGGGCCTCACCCGCGCTGATCGCGGTCACTCCCGTCGTGAGGCCGGAGACCTGCACGGGGGAGGTGCTCGTCGCGGCGGCGCCGTTGCCCAGCTGGCCGTCGGTGCCCTTCCCGAAGCACTTGACGGCGCCAGAGATGGTCAGCACGCAGGTGAACTCAAGTCCCGCCACCACCTGCGCGACGCCGCTGGCAAGGTCCGGGACCGCGGTGGGGGCCGTCCGGTCGGCGCCGGAGGTGTCGAGGCCCAGTTGCCCGCTGTCGTTGCGCCCCATGCACATCAGCGCGCCCGTGGTGGTGACGAAGCACGCGTGGTAGCCGCCCACCGCCACCTGCGCGGCCCTGGGGCCCCACGATGCGGCCGCGGGGCCGGTCAGCGTGCCGGTTGCCGTATTGAGGCTCACCCCCGGGGGCAGGGAGCCCGCCGCGGAGAAGGTGCGCGTGCCCTCACCCCCGGTCACCTGGGGGGTGATCTGCTGCGCGCCTGCACCCCCGGCGAAGTCGGTGACGCCGCGGAAGGCGATCCAGGTGGGGGAGGAGGCCGTCAGGGAAAACGCTCCGGTGGTGGCGGTGCCGGTGGGGTCGGCCACCGTTACGGTCACCGTGGCGGGGAAGCCCGCCTCGGGGCCGGAGGAGGTGACGTCCGCAGGGGAGGTCTGGTCGCCCGTGGTCGCCCCGTTGCCCAGACGGCCGTTGGCGGCATTCCCCCAGCACTTCACCCCGCCCCCGGTCGTGAGGGCGCAGGTGTGGAGAACGCCCGCGCTCACCTGGGCGACGCCGCTGGTGAGCCCCGTCACGTCCACGGGGGAGACCTGAATGCCTGTGATCTCCCCGTTTCCAAGTAGGCCGAAAGAGGCATTGCCCCAGCACTTCACCCCGCCCGCGATGGTGAGGGCGCAGGTGTGGATCTGGCCCGCGCTCACTTGGGTGAACATGATCCCGGGCGCGAATACGTCCCCCGGCGAGGACCGGATGCCCGTGGCCGCCCCGTTGCCCAGCACGCCGGAATCGTCACTGCCCCAGCACTTGACCCCGCCCGCGGTGGTGATGGCGCAAGTGTGGTATGCACCCGCGCTCACCTGAGTGAAGGTGAGCCCGGAGGGCGTAACATCCACCGGTGAGACCCGGCTGCCCGTGGTCTCTCCGTTGCCCAGTCGGCCGCCGGTGGCACTCCCCCAGCACTTCACCCCCCCCCCGGTCGTGCGGGCGCAGGTGTGCACATAGCCCCCGCTCCCCGGGGTGGCGCGGAAGTTCCAGCCCGTGGCCCCGGGCCCGGTGAAGGCCCCGGTGGCCTGGTCGAAGGTGACCCCCGCCGGCAGGGTGCCCTGGACCGAGTAGGTGCGCGTGCCCTGCCCGCCGGTGACGGTGGGCGTGATCACCTGCGCGGTCTGGCCGAAGGCGACGGCGCGTTGGGCGAAGGCGATCGCGAGCAGGCCGGGGGTCACCGCCACGGTGCCGGGGCTGCTGGTGCCCGCCACATTGGTTGCGCTCACCGCGACCGTGTAGGCGGTGCCGTTGGTGAGGCCGGTGATGGTGCATGAGGTCGCCGGGGGGGTCGCGGTGCAGGTGCCGCCCCCGGGTGCGGCGGTGGCGGTGTAGCCCGTGACGGCGCTCCCGCCGTTGGCGGATGGCGCAGTCCATGAGACGCTCACCTGCCCGCCACCCGGCATGGCGGTGATGCCCAGTGGGGCCTCGGGCGTGGTGCGCGGGGTCACCGCCACGGTGGCGGGGCTGCTGGTGCCCGCCGCATTGGTGGCACTCACCCCTACCGTGTAGGCGGTACCGTTGGTGAGCCCACTGATGGTGCACGAGGTCCCCGCTGCGTTGGCGGCGCAGGTGGCGCCCCCGGGTGCGGCTGTGGCGGTGTAGGCGGTGATGGCGCTCCCGCCGTTGGAGGCCGGCGGGCCCCAGCCCACACTCACCTGCCCGTCACCCGGCGTGACGGTGACGCCCTGCGGGGGCTGGGGCGCGGTGCGCGGCTCACCCGGGGGCGGCGAGGAATCGCCTGAGCCCGAGGGTCCGCCGCCGGCCGGGACCCCCAGGATGTTCGAGTAGGCCGGATCCGACGCCCCGCCGGCGTTGCGGGCAATCACCCGCAGGCGCACCTGGCGGCCCACATCTGACCGGGTCACGCGGTAGCGCAGAGCGGTGGTCCCCTTTCCGGCGCCCCTGCGCCAGGTGGCGCCATCGGGGGAGACCTGCCACAGGTACGCGGCCTTGCCCGCGGCGCCGCTGACCTTTGCGCCGGTGGCGCTGAGCACCGTGCCCGTGGCGATGGTGCCGCTGATGAGCGGGGCGCGGGTGACGGCGGGCACCACCATGCGCGTGGGCCGTGAGCAGGCGGTCACCGTGCGCGCGGCGGTACCGGTCGCGCCGGTGAGGCAGGCGGTGAGGTAGCGGCCCGCATCGGCGGCGCTGACGCGGTAGGTCGTGGCGGTGGCCCCCGCGATGGGCGCCCCGCGCGAGCGCGCCGTGGCCGAGCGGTGCCAGGTGATCGCGGGCGGGACGCCCTGAGCGGCCTGTGTGGCCACCGCCACGGTGAGAACCGACCCGGGCCGGGCCGTCCCCGTCAGCGCAGGTGCGCGCGCGGCCGTGGCCACGCTGGCGGCAATGGCCGCACCCCCGACGAGCACGCCCAGCGCCACGAGGGCCGCCAGGCCATGGCGCCGGGGAACGGGGTCATGGCATGGCATGGCATGGCATGGCAT
>SXQZ01000186.1 GCA_005792725.1 Actinomycetota bacterium | reverse complement strand
GGGCTTGACCCGGCGATCCATCGGGCGAGGACGCGCCCGCCAGACATGGATGCCCCGGATCAAGTCCGGGCGTGACGGCCAGCCACGAACCGCCGCACGAGGTGATGCGCGATCGCGGCCGGCGGCGGGCCTGGAAGGAGGGCGTCAAGGCGCTCGCCATCTATCGCGACGGCAGCAAGCGCACCCAGCCGCTCTCCACGGGCAAGGACTCCCCGGCCGACATGAAGGCCGCCACCGATGCCGCGGGCAGCCCGGCCAAGCTGCTGCGCCGCCGCCTGCCCGACGAGCGCCAGGCCATCACGCACCACTTCCGCATCCTCGACCACGACGGCTACATCACCGTGGGCATGTACGAGGACGGCAGCCCGGGCGAGGTCTTCATGAAGATGGCCAAGCAGGGCTCGACGGTCTCGGGACTGATGGACTCCCTGGCGATCTGCATGTCGCTGGCCCTGCAGTACGGGGTGCCGCTCAGCACGCTGGCCAACAAGCTCAGCCACATGCGCTTCGACCCGTCGGGCTTCACCGGCAACCCCGAAATCCCCAGCGCCAAGTCGATCGTGGACTATCTGGTGCGCTGGTTGTCGGCCAAGTTCCTCAGCGAGGACGAGAAGCGCCAGATCGGGGTCATCACCGAGGGCATGCGCGCCGAACTCGAGGGCCAGGTGCCCGAGGGCCGGCAGCCGGTGGCCATCGAGGGCAGCGCCCAGGGCGCCACCGTCGTCGACACCGCCCCGGCCGAACCGAGCCAGCCGAAGGAGCAGACCTCCCTCGGCATCGGCCTCGCCCGGAGCGCCGGCCTCTCCGTGCAGCTCGATCAGGACGGCGCCATCTGCGGCTCCTGCGGCTGGACCATGGTCCGCTCGGGCTCCTGTTACAAGTGCATGAACTGCGGGAGCACGTCGGGCTGCAGTTGATGTGACGCGGCACGCGGGGTCGGAGGGAGCGTCACGTTCGTGAGCCGGTTGCCGTCATGCGCGTGGGGCTACCCCGCGGCCCGTTGTGGGAGGACCGCTTCCGGAAGGGGCCCCGCCGGGCCCCTTCCGCGTTCCCGGGCCCCGGCCCGGGCCTTCGTCGCGACCGTCACGTGCAGGCCACCCGTTCCCGGCCGGTGGTGTATGCTTGGTGTATAGGACGCACCAACATTGACATCGATGAAGTCGCATGCGCGGCGGTCATGGAGCGCTACGGCGTGGTAACGAAGCGTGAGGCGGTGAACCTCGCCCTCCGGCTGTGCGCGGTCGAGCCACTGAGCATCGAGGAGGCGCTCTCCCTGGAGGGGGCCGGGTGGGAGGGCGACCTCGACCAGATGCGTGCCGCCCGGCACCAGTGATCCTCATCGACACCTCGGCTTGGGTCGAGTTCCTGCGCAGCACGGGCTCCCCCGCGGCCTGCCGTGTCCGGCACCTGATCGCGACGAACGCCGGGATTGCGTGCTGCGACCCGATCCGGATGGAGGTGCTCGCGGGAGCGCGTGACCCGGGTCATCTCCGTGATCTTCGCGCTCTCCTCGCCCGCACACACACCCTCGCGCTCACGCCGGCGGACTATGAGGACGCCGCCGCCCTGTACCGCGGGTGCCGCGCACAGGGCATCACCGTCCGCGCACTGATCGATTGCCTCATCGCCGCCGCCGCCATCCGCAGCGATGTCCCCGTGCTGCACTGCGACGTGGACTTCGACGGCATCGCGTCAGCGATGCCGCTGGCGATCGACGCCCCCTGAGCACCGTGCTGCCCGGTTCATCCGCCGCCGGTCAGGGCCGTGCGCGCGTGAACTCGGCTCTGCCGGAGGAGCGGCAGCCTTCCCGGTGCCGGGATCGCGCAGCCGTTTCACGCAGCGCGTTATTGACGTAGACATCAGTCGGACGTATCGTCAATGGCATGACGATGACACGTGCACAGGCGATTGAGTGCTTCCACCTGTGCTTCCTGGGTGTGCTGCGCACGCGGCTCGACGAGAGGCGTTACATCCTCAAAGGCGGGGCGAATCTCCGCTACTTCTTCTCAGGCGTCCGGTATTCAGAAGACATCGACCTCGACATGACCGGCGGGGCCCCGTGGGGCCATGAGGCCCAGGTTGACCGGACCCTTGCATCCGATGCGCTGCGCCTGACCCTGCGTGCGGTCCGGATCCGGGTGATCGCCGATGGGATTTCCAAGCCGAAGCAGACCGCGACGACCCGGAGGTGGAAGGTCGCGCTCGAGGTCGCCGGCGACAGCGACCCGCTGAGAACCAAGGTGGAGTTCAGCGATCGCAATGGCGACCCGCGCCACCGGCTCGACAGCGTCGCCGACGATGTGGTCACGCCATATGCGCTCCGCCCGCCGTCGGTCCAGCACTATCTGCTCGCACCGGCAACGGAGCAGAAGGTCGTGGCCCTCGCCGACCGGAGCGAGACGCAGGCCCGCGATGTCTTCGACCTCGACATGTTGTTCCGGCGCGCCCCGCTCGAGGCGGATTCGGTGCCGGCTGAGGTGCGCACCCGCGCGGCCGCTGCCGCGACCCGGCTCCCGTATGAGGCCTTCCTGGACCAGGTGGTCCCATTCCTGGAGCCTGCGGTCGCCGCCGCGTACGACCGCCGGGCGTGGGAGCAGATGCAGGCGTATGTGATCGGGGAGTTGCACCGGTGACGTCCGGTGAGGCGTACGGACGGCTCAGGCGCTTCGGCCGCCCCGTCGTGGAGACGGGGGAGGTGTCGGCCCTGCTCGGCGTCTCCGTGAGCAGCGCGTCGCACCTCCTGCGCGCGCTCGCCCGGTCCGGTCTGGTCCACCAGGTGCACCGGGGCGTGTGGGCAATGGAGGATGCCACCAGCCCGCGCGTCCTCGCGCCGTATCTGACGTCTCCCTACCCCGGTTACGTCTCACTCTGGTCGGCCCTGTGGGACCACGGGATGATCGAACAGATCCCGGCCGAGACCTTCGTCGCATCCCTGGGGCGCACGCGGAAGGTCGCGACGCACCGCGGCTCCTTTTCGATCCATCACCTCGCCCCTGACGTATTCGGCGGGTTTACCGGGGATCCCGCCGCCGGCTTCGTGGCCACTCCCGAGAAGGCCCTGTTTGATGTCGCCTATGTGCGTGCCCCGCGGGGAGGTCGCGTGTACTTCCCCGAGATCGAGTTGCCCGCTGACTTCGATCACGCCGCACTGAGCGGGTGGGTTGACCGAATCCCGAACCCGAAGATGAAGACCGTCGTGGGTCGCGAGCTCGAGCGCACGCTGGCCGTCGTCGCGGCGTGAGGCGCTCCCCGGTCCGGGTGGGTGATCCCGGTGCGTAGGCCTCCCGGTCCCCAGCGGGCGGCGTTCCCTGGGGTCGATGTCCACGGGCACCCCCGCTGCCGGCAGGGCGCCCTGGTGGCGGGTGGCCTGCGCCGGAGCCGCGCGGCCTGCGGTCATCGCCCCGGGCCCGGCCATCATACCAATGTCTGTTAGGATGTACGGATGAATGGTGATACGTGTGCCCTGCTGTGTCTCGACCTCCCCCGCGCCGAGGCCCTGCGACGTGATGCGCCCGGAGCCGATGACCTCGCGCGTCTGGCGGGCCGGGCCCGGGCGCTGGGCGACCCCACGCGGCTCGCGGTGGCCGCGGCCCTCGCGCGCGGCGGGGAGCTGTGCGTGTGCGACCTCTCCTGGGTTGTGGGGCGCGACGAGCGTCTGGTCTCGCACCACGTGCGGGCGTTGCGCGCCGCCGGGCTCGTCACCTCGCGACGGGACGGGAAGATGGTGCTCTACACGCTGGTACCGGAGGGATCTGACCTGCTCTCGGCGGTGATGGGGGGCGTGCAGCAGGCATGAGCACGCACCCGGTGATCCCGGTAGCCCGACCGCCCGGTCGGGATCTGGCGGCCATCGAGCGGCTCGCCGCCCGGGCGCGCCTGCTGTCATGGGTGTCGCTGGTGCTCATCTCGGCCGAGGGCGTCATCGGCATCGGCACCGGCATTGCCGCCTCGTCGATCGCACTGATCGGGTTCGGCCTCGACTCCGTGATCGAGGGGATGGCGAGCATCATCATCATCTGGCGATTCACCGGCGCGCGCACCTTCTCCCCGGCGGCCGAGGGACGCGCCCAGAGGCTGGTGGCGATCCAGTTCTTCATCCTCGCCCCGTATCTGGTGGCCGAGTCGGTCCGCGCTCTGGTGACGGGCGAGCGGCCGGGCGTGAGCGCGCTGGGCATCGCCCTCGCCGTCGCGTCGCTGTTGGTCATGCCCGTGCTCGGGATCGCCAAGCAGCGCATCGCCCGCCGTCTGGGCTCCCCCGCGCTGCGCGGCGAGGGGCGCCAGAACATGCTGTGCACCTACCTGGCCGCAGCGCTGCTCATCGGCCTGCTGGGCAATGCCCTCCTCGGGGCGTGGTGGCTCGACGCCGTCGTGGGTCTCTACATCGCCGGGATGGCGGTCACGGAGGGGCGCGATGCATGGCGCGGGGAGGGCTGCGGCTGCGTTGCGGTGCCACTCGCGCCGCCACCGTGTCCGGCGGGGCCCGACTGCGCCGAGGGCCCCGGGTGCGCGCCGGG
>SXQZ01000185.1 GCA_005792725.1 Actinomycetota bacterium | reverse complement strand
CACCGAGAGCGGCATCCCGGACTTCCGGTCGGCGGGTGGCATCTGGGAGACGTACGACCCGATGACGGTGGCGTCCATGCGCACCTTCATGGACGACCCGGCTCTCTTCTGGCGATTCCACCGCCCGCGCATCGACATGCTCGGTGCGGTCGACCCCAACCCCGCGCACGCGGCCGTGGCCGAACTGCAGCGCCGGGGCATCGTGAAGGCCATCATCACCCAGAACATCGACCGACTGCACTCGCGGGGTGGGGCCGTGGACGTGATTGAGGTACACGGATCCCTCGACCGCGGTATCTGCCTGCGGTGCCGCCACGCGGTGAGCATGGACGAACTCGTGGCCCGGGCCGACGCCGCCCAGGACGGTGTGCCCCGCTGCGAGTGCGGGTTCCCGATGAAGAGCGGGGTCGTCCTCTTCGGCGAGCCGATGCCGGTGGAGGCCATCGCGGCCGCCTACGAGGCCGCGGAGCAGGCCGACGTGATGCTCGTGATCGGCTCATCGCTGCAGGTGACCCCGGTCAGCCACCTACCGGGAGTGGTGCTGGCCCGCGGCGGACGGCTGGCAATCCTCACCGAGGGCGATACCGACTACGACCGCCGGTGCACGGTGCGCAGTCACGGGAAGGCGGGTCCGACCCTGCAGGCGGTGATCGCGGCGCTCGATTCCGCCTAGGCGGGACGCGGGCCGCGGGTGGCCCGCGGCGCACAGCCGTGGCGGCCAGTGAGGGGTCGCAGGTCGGCTCGGGGGTTCCGTTACGTACCTGACACCGGGGGGCCCGGGGTCGGGGTCGGGGTCGGGGTCGGGGCTAGGCGTTCCGTTACGTACCGGACCCCTGAGGTGCCGGGGGCCGAGGGCGGCTCAGGGCAGGGTGGCCAGCCAGCGGCCGGCCAGATCCGCGACCTCGTCGGTGCAGTCCGTGAAGACGTGGTCAGCCCGCGGCACCATGTCGAGGAGGACGTCATCGTTGCCGGCCCGTTCGGCGATGCGGGCGAGGGCGTACCCCTCCCCGGGCTGGATCAGGTGGTCGTTGCCGGCCTGCAGGATCGCAATGGGCACCCGCACCTTGCCGATCTGCGCACGGCTCTCGGCGTGCGGCGACTCCGGTCCGCGCGATGACCACCAGGTGGCGTAGGTCCAGATCTCGCCGTTCTCCGGTGTGGGCAGCGGGCCGTTCGCGCGCAGGACCGTGAAGATGCGGTCCCCCGGTGGGTCATCCGGCTCGTCCGCCACGATCGGCCGCGCGCGCTCAACGACCTCCTCGTAGGTGGGCGTGGCGCCGTAGCGCTGCCACCTCAGCCGCAGCGCCTCGGGCAGCGACTCCGGATGCGCGATGGTGCAGAGCCCCACGACCTCGGGCACATCATGGTTGGCGATGAAGTTGGTGCACACCGTGCACCCCATGCTGTACCCGAGCAGGGCGATCCGGCCGAACCCATGCGCCCTCGCCACATCGACGGCGGCCAACAGGTCGAGCGGCGTGCGGTGGAACAGCCCGCCGCCGAAGAAGGCGCCGTAGTTGGCGAGACGGGTGTTGATGCTCATCACGCAGAAACCCATCCCCGCCAGGTGGAAGGCCACCCGGCGCGGAACCCCCGTCAGGTAGTTGCCCACCGACCCGTGGACCACGATCACCAGCATCCTGCGCCGCGCGGGGTCGCCGAACCGCGGCCGCAGCAGCAGGCCGTCCCACTCGTGGCCGTCACCGGGATACAGGGTGACCAGCCGCGTCGTGATCTCGCGGTCGTCGCGCCCGAAGGCCGGGCGCCGGGGCACGGCCCTGTGCAGCGGGCTCACGCGACCTCCCGGAGGAACGCCGTGATGGCGTCCACCAGCAGTACCTCGTGGCCCTTGTAGAAGTGCGTCGCGCCGGGGATGCGCGCAAGATGCACGCGGTCGTTGCCCGCATCGTGCATGAGCGTCGCCTGCCGCTCGGCTTCCTCAGGACATACCACCTCATCCGCGTCGCCCTGCGTGAACAGCGTCGGTACCGTCACGTGCGGCAGTTGCCGGTACGCACGGGCGGCATGCGCCTCGGGCCCACGCGAGTGCCACCAGGTGCGGTACGTGTAGACCTCGGAGTCCCGCGGACGGCGGGTCGGTCCGCGGCTGCGCTCAATCACGAAGAGCCGGTCATCCGCCGGGCTATCGGGGGTCCCCTCCCCCACCACCTCGCCGAGGCGCGCGGCGATCCCGTCATACGTCGGGTCCGCGCCCCACTGCTGGCTGCGGTGCTCAAGCGACTCCGGGAGGCCCCACGGACCGGAGATGGACACCAGCCCGCGTACCGCGGCCTGCGAATGCGTGGCGACGTACCGCGCCGCCAGCGTGGCACCGCTTGAGTACCCGCACACCACCACGCCGTCGTACCCCCCGGCCTGCAACCATCCCCGCGCGGCGGCGATGTCCTTGACGGCGTCCTCGAAGATGGCCTTGCCGAACAGCTGGCCCACGTTGCCCATGCGCGTCTCCACGACCAGCGTGGGGAACCCGGCCCGGGCCAGGCGCGCGGGCAGGAACCGCAGCGTGCCGACGAGGAAGTTCCCCATGATCCCGTGCACGTGAATCACCGCGGTGCGGCGCCCGCTGGCCCGCTCACGCACCCGCGTGGCGCGGTCATCAATGTGCAGAAGGGCGTCGTGCACCTCGCCGTCCACGGCGGGGATGGTTGCGAGCACCCGCTCGACCCCCATGGCCTACACCCCGTCGGTGGCGCCCGGGTCCACCTGCAGGACCTCACCGAAGGGCATCTGCAGGAACCGCGATCCGATCGTCCGGAAGGCCGCGGGGTCGCCCGAGCAGGCGAACGAATACCGGCCCTCGCGGTCCGTGGGGCGCAGCAGTCCCTGCCGGGCGAGCGTGCCGGCGATCTCGCGCGCGATCTCCTCACCCGACGAGATGAGGGTGGCCTCCGCCGGGACATGCCGGCGGATCAGCCGCTCCACCATCGGGTAGTGCGTGCACCCGAGGATCACCGTGTCCACCCGCGCCTCGCGCAGCGGCGCGGTGAACCCGCGCACCATCCCGACGATCTCCTCGTCGAACGGGCTGTCGCGCTGAATCGCCTGGGCCAGGCCGGGGCACGCCACCGCCGTCACCTCGGCACCGGCGTCATGCGCGTGGATCATCCGCTGGTACGAGCCCGACGCGACCGTTGCCTCGGTGGCCAGCAGGCCGATGCGCCGTGACCGGCTCGACTGCACCGCGGCGTGGCTCTCGGCCGTCATCACCCCGATCACCGGCACCGTGAGGTGCGCCTGCAGGTGCGCCAGCGCCGCCGCCGTCGCCGTGTTGCACGCGACCACGACGATCTTGGCGCCCTGCCCGATCAGCCATCGTGCGATGGCCTCCGAACGTCCGCGCAGGCGGTCCGCGGCCTTGTCGCCGTACGGGAACCACGCGGTGTCACCGAAGTACACGAAGTCCTCGGCCGGCAGGCGGGCAAGGCACTCGTCGAGCACCGTCAGGCCGCCCACCCCCGAGTCGAACACGCCGATGGGGCTGTCCACGCGCGGGTCCATTCCCCGTAACCCTACGGGGCGGCAGCGGCGGGCCGGGCGGTTCGGTCAGCCCCCGGCGCGCACCAGCGCCGTCGCAAGGCGCGAGGCATCCACCGTCCCCAGCCCCGTGGCCTGGTCGTATCCCGGGCCCGCGAAGCAGCAGCGCCCCGTTCCGAACGCATCGTTGTTGCCCCGGGTCACATCGGTCACCGCGGACCGGCCCGACGCGTAGAGCAGCGGGTTCATGAACCCCGCCCGGGGGGCACCCCGCGCCTCGGCGACCTGATTGGCCAGGGCGACGGCCCCCGCCAGGAGCGGGGCGGCGAAGCTGGTTCCGGCCACCGACCAGTATGGCCACGATGCCCCGACTTTCGGGCACGGCCCCGTCCCGGGGACAGCGTCGTCAACGCTGCACACCACCGGCACGCCCCATGCGCCATACATGCTCACATCGGGCACGAGGCGCCGGGTCGAACGGATTCCCGCGGACACCTGGTATCCGGGCGTCCCATACAGCTGGCTGTTGCCACCGGTTCCGGCCCCGGCACGGAACTGCACGGTCGGGACCCCGTCAATGACCTTCTGGATGATCGGCCGCCGGCCGATCGACACCCGGTCATTCCACGGGCGCTGCGTACGGATCGCGTTTCCCCGTGTGAGCGTCATGGTCGTGGCACCGACGCCGATCGCCCACGGCGAGGACGCCGGATACCCGACGTAGGGGGTCGCCGCCAGAGCGATGGCGTCATTGGCGGCCGGGCCCGCGGGATTGTCACCCATCTCGTGGGCGCACGACTGCGCCCCGGAGTCCCCCGTCGCGACCACCACCGTCACGCCTGCGCCGGCCGCCGTCGCCATCACCCAGTCGGTGAGCCGTCGCGCGCCCGCCCCGCTCAGGAACGGTGCCCCCCAACCGCGCTGGAGAAGGATCTCGCAGATCCCGTAGCTGACGGACAGCACATCGGGCACGCCGCGCATGCGCCGGGCATCAAGCGCCGCCGACATGATCTCGGGCATTGACGCGTTGGGGCTGCCCTCCACCACGGTGATGCGTGCACGGGGAGCCGCCATCATCACCGCCTGCACGTCGAGGTGGGCCTCCATGGTCGCCGGGCCCGCCTGCGGCTCAACCGGGTGTGACTGGCCCACCGGCACCACGCGCAGGTTCGGCATCGGCAGACCGAAGCACTTCGCGAACGTGGCCATGTCCGCGACCTTGATTCCCGCCGCCTGCTCGAACAGCGCGATGTGCTGACCCTGCCCCCGCACGCCAACCCGGTGCAGCGGTGCCATCCCGAAGGCCAGCTGGAACTGGTTGGGCGTGAACACCTTGGAATTCGGGAATGCCGCCGCCATCTCGGGCAGGTACGCCGAGGGCATCGGCGTTGATACGCCTTTGGTACAGCCCCGGGGCGTGCCGGTGCGCGACGGCCACGACATCCCGTCCAACGCCGGTCGTGCCGTGTCCGACACCCCAGCGGGCGTCAGGGCGAGCGGCTGCGTGATGATCTCGGTCACCATCCCGCCGGCACCGGACCGGATCCGGGCGATCGCGGCACCCCTCGGGCCCCCACGACTCGTCGCGGCGTAGTCGCCGTCCATCTCCGCGACCTGCCGCTTCGTGGCGAGAAGGATGAGGAAGCCCCGGGTCGCGTCGAGCAGGGTGTGGGTGTGGCCCGCCTTGGCCAGAGCACGCCGGACCTTGGCCACGGTTGCGTCACTGGCCCCGTAGCGCCGGGCGAGGGTGGCGACCGGCAGGTACTCCCCGTAGGCCGCACCGGCCGGGGTCGAGACCGACGTCGCGAGCGCCTCCAGGCCGGCCGTGTCGCGCTGCAGACCCACCAGGATCCGCGACACCACCGGATCGGCGGCGGCGGCCGATGCGACCGCAGGCACGCCCGTCAGGGCGGCACATGCCCCGAGGATGAGGGCGGGGCGGAGGTAACGGACACGTGACGAAACGGGGGCGGGCGGCATCGGGGCTCCACGATCGGGCCGTACACCACCGGGGGGGTACGACGAGGGATGGGACTCACGCTACACGTCGCTCACCCGTCCGGCATCGGCCCGTGCGCGACGGCATGCATACCGGCAACCAGGGGCACGACGACGCCCGCGCTGCGGACCGCGCGGCGGTGCTCCCGTCCCGCTCCGTCCGCAGCGCGGTCGCCACCCCATCCTCGGTGACGCCCCCGTCCGACGACCAGACGGGGACGGCAGCGGGGCGCCTACCCCAAATCGGCCAGGCGGCGGTAGCCGCCCTGCCACCAGGCGAGCGGCTCACCGTCGGCCACCTCGGCCATGAGCACGCGGCCGATCAGGATGGAGTGGTCGCCCCCCGCGAGCACGTCATGACGCTCGCAGGCCAGCCGCGCGAGCGCGCCCGGCAGGAGTGGCGCGCCCAGCGGGCCCTCCTCGACCTCCCTGCCCTCGAAGCGGTCCCCCCGGCGGAACGCAAATGTGTTGGAGACCTCCTCCTGCGTTGCCGCGAGGATGTGGACTCCGAAGGCGGGGGCACGGGTCAGGGCGTCATGGTGGTACGAGGCCTGCCCAATGCACACCAGCACCAGGGGCGGGTGCAAGGAGAGGGAGGAGAACGCCGACGCGGTGAGGCCCACGGGGCCATCGGGCCCCGTGGCCGTGACCACCGTGATGCCGCTGGCCCAGCAGCCAAGCGCCGCCTTGAACTCATTGGGGTCCACCGCCGCGTGGCCGGGGTCATGGCGGGTGCTCACACGATGACTGTAATGGTCACGTGGGCGACGCGACCGGAAGCCCGAGCGCCAACGCCCCGGAGATCATGCGCCGGTCGTATGTGAAGATGGTTCCCAGATCATCCCCGAGGCTCGCGGCCGTGGCCAGGTGGATGGCGTCGAGTGACCGCAGCGACGGGCCCGCGATGTCGCCGGCGAGCCGCAGAACGTCGGCGGTGAGTGGGATTAACGCGATGCAATCCAGGGCCTGGCGGGTCTCCGCGAGCATCGCCGGCTCGATGCGCGCGACCGCTCTCATGGCCTCGACTCCCAGGAGCGCACTGGACGATCGCACGGGCCAGCGTGCCATCTCGGATGACAGCGCATCGGCCTCCGGCTCCCACAGCGGTAGCTTCACGTACGCCGAGGCATCGAGGTAGGCGACCGACCCGCTCACACGCGGTCCTCACGCAGGTCGTCGAGCACCTCCTGGACCGACGGGCGCGGGTACCCGGGAGGCGAGCGCGACCACGTGGCGTCGAGCAGGTCACCACCCGGCATGGTCGCCCCGCGGGCCAGCAGGCGCTCCAGGGCCGGGGCCACCGACGCCGCAGACGGGACGAGCCGGGCCACCTCGCGTCCGCGCTCGGTCACCACCAGCGAATCGCCCGCCTTGACCCGATCAAGGTACCGCGACAGGTTCTGCCGCAGGTCCCTCACACCGACACGGTCGCTCATGTGCGTCACTGTAGCACCTCACGACGTGGCAACCTACCGGAATGACCCTGCCCCACGCACGCCACCCGGTCATCGTCATCGGGCTCGTCGTCGTGCTCACCGCAATCCTCGCGTGGGTGGTGCTGACGGTGTCCGCTGACGTGCGCGAGGACCACCGCCAGGACGCCCTCGCGCCGTTCTACTCACCCCCGTCGCCCCTGCCCGCCGGGCAGCCCGGCGACGTCCTGCGGTCGGAGCCCCTGGGCATCACGGTGGCGGGGGGCCGGGCGCTTCGCGTCCTCTACCGGTCCCAGACGGCCGACGGTGCCCCTACCGCGACGAGCGGCATGGTGTTCATCCCTGACGGCGCACCGCCACCGGGTGGCCGCCCGGTCATCTCGTGGGCGCACGGCACGGTGGGCCTCGCCCCGCAGTGCGCGCCGTCGCGACTCGACAGCCCAGTCGGAAACCTGCCGTGGCTGGAGGAGATGCTCGCCCGCGGCTGGGTGGTGACCGCCACCGACTACGCAGGGCTCGGCACCCCCGGCACCTCGGGCTACCTCATCTCCGGCGAGGAGGGGCGTGACGTCATCAACGCGGTGCGCGCCGTGCGGCACATCCCCGGATCCGGGGCCTCCGCGAGATGGGTGGCGTGGGGCCACTCGCAGGGCGGGCACGCCGCCCTGGCGGCGGGCGACCTCGCCGCGACCTACGCCCCGGAACTGCGCCTGCAGGCGATCGCCGCCGCCGCCCCGGCCGCCGACCTCGAGGGGCTGCTCGCGCTGCAGTGGAACCAGTCGGCCGCCTGGGTCATCGGCGCCGATGTCGTGGGCACCTGGCCGCAGCGGTACCCGGGCCTCGACCCGAACGCACTGCTCACCGCCAACGGGCAGAACCACTGGCAGGACATCCTCGGGAAGTGCATCGCGGGAGCGGCCATCACGGCCATCGTGCGCCAGGACATGCTCGGCCAGGACTTCTTCGCGCGCAACCCCTGGGACGTGCCGGCCTGGCGGCCGCGGTTCATCGAGAACACCCCGCAGCCCACCCCGCGCGATGTGCCCCTGCTGATCGCCCAGAGCGTCACGGACGAGGTGGTGCTGCCGCGCACCACCGCGACCATCATCCGGGAGTGGTGTGCCGCGGGGGTCGGCATCGGGACCCTCTGGGTGAACAGCGTCTCCCACAACGAGACGGCGATCGTGGTGGGGCCGGCGGTCGTGCAGTGGATCAGTCAGCGCCTGTCGGGCGCACCCGCGCCCGACGACTGCGGCCTGACCACCCCGGTGGCACCGCTGCCGTGAGACCGGTGATGATGCCCGCCGGGGCAGGGGCGCGGTCGCAACCCGGGCACTGCCCCCGGACGGGCTACTCCAGCGAGGCGGCCCCCGGCTTCCCCGGGTTGATGATCAGCACCACGATCAATGCGATCAGGGGGAGGAAGACGGCGAACAGGCCGAAGCCCAGGACGCTGCGGTTCTTGCGGTTCGCGATGCTCATCGTGAAGAAGATCAACGCGATGTAGATGATGATGGAGAGGATGTAGAGGATGACCATGGCCGTCATCCTATGGGTGCATCCGGGGGAAGGCGGTACGATGCCCGCACCGATCGCCCGCTGTGGGAGAGCCCGGCCCTGAGCCGGCGCCGAAGGAGGGTCAGCGCAGAGGGTCAGTTGCTGTTGTTGCGGCATTTGACCGAAAAACAGCGCCTGCTGAGCATCGTTCGGCAGGGAGATGCGT
>SXQZ01000017.1 GCA_005792725.1 Actinomycetota bacterium | reverse complement strand
CGGCAAGCAGATCGTCATCTCCAGCGATCGGCCGCTCAGCGCGATCAAGACGCTTGAGGACCGCCTGCGCTCCCGGTTCGAGATGGGCCTGATCACCGACGTCCAGCCGCCCGCCCTGGAGCTGCGCATCGCGATCCTGCGCAAGCGCGTGATGACCGACGGCTACCAGATCCGCGACCCGGAGGTGCTCTCGTTTATCGCGGCGAGGGTGTCCACCAACGTCCGCCAACTCGAGGGTGCGCTCATCCGCGTCGTCGCGCACTCCTCGATCTCCGGACGTCCGGTCACCGTGGACCTCGCGCAGGAGGTGCTCACAGACCTGTTCCCGGGGGCCGGGGAGATGCGCACCGACCTCATTCAGGAGGTCGTCGCCCGGCACTACGCGATCACCCTCGACGAGATCGTCGGCGAGAAGCGCACCAAGCGTGTGGTTGTGCCGCGCCAGGTCGCCATGTACCTCTGCCGCGAACTCACGGACGCGTCGCTGCCCGCGATCGGGCGGGCGTTCGGCGGCCGCGATCACACGACGGTCATCTACGCCGTCCAGAAGGTCACGCGGCAGCTCGCCGACGGCGGCGACATCTACGAGGCCGTGCAGGCCCTCACCACGTCGCTCACGCGCGCCGGCGCGCCCGGCATCACCGCCCCCACGCGCGGCTGATACCCCGCGTGGGACCCTCGGGTCCCACGCCCCGCGGAATACGCGCGCGGCCCTCTAGGGTCCCCGTCTGGTACAGGTGGGGGTCGCCCGCTGACCGGCGGTGCCGTGGTGGTGGTCCCGTGGAGTGGGGTGTGCGGATCCCGCCCCGCGGGGGCGGGATTGGTGCGCTCACCGTGGCGCTTCCCAGCACCGCTCAGTGCGGGTTTTTCGTCTGCGGGACGTCTGTTGATGGCCGCATGGCCAGCCTGTGGACAACCTGTGGACAACCGTCGGTGGGGGCCGTGGTTCCCCACAGTCCTCCTCAGTCCCCGTCGCAGCGGCCCCGGGGACTGTGGATGGCTGTGGGTGGCTGGGGTATGTGTGGGCGATTCCCCACAGGCCATCCCCAGCGCCGGAACCCGCCCACGAGCAGGATGGAAAGTGGGTTGTCCCCGCCATCCACAGGGCCTACGACGGTTACGGTGATTCTCTCCTTCCTTTATGTCACCACCACGGGGGACATCGCGCGTGGTGGCCCGGGCGGCCGCGTCGGGGCACGCGGTACGCTGCGGCCGTGCGTCTGACCTGTCCCCGCGATGAACTCGCCAGCCGCCTCGCCCTGGTGTCCCGGGCGGCGTCGGGCAAGGGCACGATTCCCATCCTCGCCAACGTCCTGCTCAGGGCGGAGGAGGGCGTGGTTGAGCTTGCCGCCACCGACATGGAGGTCAGTCTCCGCGTGCCCCTGGACGACGCGGGGGTCGAGGACCACGGCGCGGTGGTGCTGCCACGGCTCGCTGCGGATCTGGTGAGGAATCTCGCACCGGGGCCCGTCACCGTGGTGCACAACCAGAACGAAGGGACCGTGCAGATCGCAGGCGGGGGTTCGTCGTTCACCCTCAACTGCCACCAGCCCGGTGAGTACCCGGATCTCCCCCGGGAGGGTGGTCCGGGTACCGGCATGACCACGCGGCAGTTCACGGAATGCGCAGAGCGGGTGGTGCGCGCCGCATCACGCGATGAGACACGGCCGGTGCTCACTGGCGTGCTCGTCCGGCTCGGTCCGGACGGGCTCACGATGGCGGCCACGGACAGCTATCGCCTGGCCGTCAGGACGGTTCCGCTGGAGGACCCCCCCACCGAGACGACCGAGGCCATCATCCCGGCGCGTGCGGTGGCGGAGGCAGCCCGACTCGCCGGCCAGGCGGCGGCCCCCGATCTTGAGATCTCGATCAATGACACCCAGGCCACCATTCGCTGCGGTGGGGCCCGCCTGACCACCCGCCTGATCGACGGGCAGTTCCCCGACTACCGGCAACTGATCCCGGCGGAGTTCGAGCACGACGTGCGCCTGGACCGGGCCGAGCTCCTTGGCGTGCTCACGCGCATCGGGGTGCTGGCCCAGCGCACCACCCCGGTGCGCCTGTCGTTCGAACAGGGGCAACTGACCGTGGCGGCGACCAGCGAGCAGGTGGGCGAGGGGCACGAGACCATGCCGGCCCCGTACACCGGCGAGCCCCTGGAGATCGGCTTCAATGCCGACTTCCTGCGTGAGGGCGTCGAGGGCATGGACGGCGACGAGGTACGGCTGGGGCTCATCAGCCCCCTGAGGCCCGGCCTGCTGACGGGCGAGGCCCGTGATCACCGCTACCTCCTCATGCCGATCCGCCTCCCCGGGTAGCGCAGTCGTGGCCGGCGCCTGGACGGCCACCCACCTGGACGTTGCGGACGTCCGGTCGTGGACCCGCGTGTCACTGGACCTCCCGCCCGGCGGCATCGTGCTCTCCGGGCCGAACGGTGCGGGCAAGACGTCTCTGGCCGAGGCGCTCGTGATGGCGTGTCTCGGCGTGTCGTGCCGCACCGCACGCGACGCCGAGGTCGTGCGCGCCGGCGCGCCGGCGCTGCACGTGGGCCTCGACCTGCGGGGTCCCGGAGGTGCTCAACACCGGGAGGTGGGCTACGGCCTGCGCGAAGGGCGCCGACTGGCGCTCGACGGCGAGCCCACCCGAAGCCTCGCGGACTGGCGTGCCGACGGCAGTGTGCTGGTCTTCCTGCCGGAGGAGATCCGGGCGGTGAAGGGTCCCCCCGCCGCCCGCCGCAGGCACCTCGACCGGC
Source organism: Actinomycetota bacterium (assembly GCA_005792725.1). GTDB lineage: Bacteria > Actinomycetota > Thermoleophilia > Miltoncostaeales > Miltoncostaeaceae > SYFI01. The sequence goes on along the minus strand of SXQZ01000017.1, from coordinate 1,675 downwards.
TCCTCGAGGCCTGCGAACCGGGGTACGCGTCTGACCTCGCGGCCTACGGTGCCGCCCTTGCCCAGAGGAACGCGGCCCTGCGGCACGTCCGTGCCGGGCGCACCTCCCGGGACGCGGTCGTGCCGTGGGAGGAGCCCCTGGCCGACCACGGGGCCCGCATCGTGATCGCACGACGCACCGCCATTCGCGACCTCCGGGGGCCATTCGCACGGTGGCTCCACGACCTCGGAGGCGGCGGAGGCGGCGAGTTGGCCCTTGAGTCGTCGCCTGGTGCTCTCAGCGAGGTGGCCGATGCCGACGTGGCCGCGGCCCTGCGACACCGCATGCAGGACGCCCGCACCCGGGAGGTGGCCGCTGCGATGACCCTGGCGGGCCCGCACCGGGATGACGTGCTGGTCGCCCAGCGCCGGGGTGACGCCGTGCTCGACCTGCGGCGGATGGGGAGCCAGGGGGAGCAGCGCACCGCGGTGCTCGCGCTTCTGATGGCCCACCGGGCGCACCTGGGAGCCCGGTCGGGGCTCCCGATCCTGGTTCTCGATGACGTGCTGTCCGAGCTCGACCCCTCGCGCCGCGGCCGGCTGCTCGATGCCGCGGTGGGCGAGGGCCAGTGCATCCTCACCACCGCCGACCCGGCTGCCGCCCAGGCCGCCGCGGACCGGGGAGCCCGCCTCGTGGCGGTCCGCGAAGGCCTCCTTGCCGCGTAGGCACCGACGCGACCCGGTGGGGGTCGGCGATCTGCTCGGGCGCGCGACCCGGGCGTTCACCCGCACGGGTGACTCGGTGCTCACGTCGGTTCGTGCGGCGTGGCCGGAGGCCACAGGTCCGGGGACCGTGAACCACGCGTACCCCATCCGCCGCAGCCGGGCGGGCGTGGTGACGGTGGCGTGCTCAGATGCGACATGGGCACACGAGCTCACAATGCGGAGCGAGGAGATCACCGGACGCCTCGCCGCCCTCGTCGGCGACGCCGCGTCCGGCATCGACCTCCGGTTCGTGGTGGCTGATCACGCGATCCCGCAGGGCGACCCGGGGCCCCATCGCCGCCCCGCGCCTCCCCCCCCGGATCCGGCCGCCATGGCGCGCGCGGAGCAGGCGACGCAGGGCATTGATGACCCGGACCTGCGCGCGATCGTCACACGTGCGGCAGCACGATCGCTGGAGCGTGACACGGGGGCCTGAGGGACCGCAGCGCAGCGGTTTCCGTGGACGCCGCTGCTACGTTTCCCCTGCATGACCGCGGTGGCCGGGACGTACCGGCCGAGCCGCCACCCGACGACTGCGCCGGCCCGGAACAGCCCCTGATGAGGGGCGTCATGGGGCGGATGAACTCGAGGAGACAGGTGACCGAACCGGGATTCGACGCCACGACCGCGGCTGCCGCGTACGACGCGGCTGCCATCACCGTGCTGGAGGGCCTGGAGGCCGTCCGCAAGCGGCCCGGCATGTACATCGGGTCCACTGCCCTCCGGGGGCTCCACCACTTGGTGCACGAGGTGGTGGACAACTCCGTGGACGAGGCAATGGCGGGCCACTGCACGCTCGTGGACGTCGTACTGCGCCCCGACGGGTCGTGCACGGTGACCGACGACGGCCGCGGCATCCCGGTGAGTGCGATGGAGGATCAGGAGGGCCGGAGCGCCCTCGAGGTCGTCCTCACCGTCCTGCACGCCGGCGG
>SXQZ01000016.1 GCA_005792725.1 Actinomycetota bacterium | reverse complement strand
GGTGCCATTGTGCTATTTTTATGCTTGAACACGAACAAAAAGAGACATTCCAGTCGCATAATTTGTTTCAAAAGGAATGCGCAAGGGAAAGAACCAACCAACAAACCGTTGTCCGCGTGTTAAGGGGGTGATCGATGTGGAACCTGGAGAAGTCCCGCCATCACAAGGATGGACGGGCTCCTGGTCTCGCGCCACGCATCGGCATCACGCCGAGCGCAGCGGTTGACGGGTCCGTATTCCTTTCCTTGGCCATCTCCTCCACACGTCAAGAGACGCGGGAAGATGATGCGCGCTGTTCAGTTTTCAAGGATCGGGCCCCGGACGGGGCTCTCCTCCACGCATGGGCGCTCGACTTCGGCGCCGGCCGGCTGGCCGTCACGTACGCCGTTGCGTCGCAGTCCCATGGAATGTGAAGGAACACGGACACGAGTGTCCGCCGGCTGAAGCACCGGACTCCGCAGTATGACAACGGCGGGATCCAGGAACAAGGCCGCCGGCCCGGAGTACCGATGCGCCGAAACGCCCTCCGAACCGAACGGGGATATTGGCGATCGGGCTGCGTGAAAGCAAGGGGAGCGGTCGGTGGAAAAGTTCGCTGCGAGCGGGGATGCTGTATGGGACCGGCGCCGGCGGGGTCAGTCCGTAAGGCGGATGCGGGCAAAGCGCTTCTTACCCGCCCGGACCACGCGCCCCGCCAACGCGGCTGCGTCCACGTCTACCCCGGCGATGACCTCACCGTCGACGCTGACCCCGCCTTGCTCCAGCATGCGACGGGCCTCACTGCGCGACGCCACACCGAGGCCATCGACCAGCAGGGCCGGGATGTGCACGATGCCCGGGGGCACCTCGACCTCACGGACATCATCGGGGGCACGGCGGTCCCTGAACAGGCGGTCGAAGTGCGCCTCGGCCACCTCACCCGCACCCTCCCCGTGGAACTGATCCGCGACCAGGCGCCCGAGCCGCCGCTTGTCGTCGTTCGGGTGCCCTTCCGGCCCCTGTGCGCCCGGGAACAGCAGCGCGTAGAACTCGGCCATCTGGGCGTCCGGAACGCTCATCACCTTGCCGAACTGCTCCTCGGGGGGCTCGCTGACGCCGATGTAGTTCCCCGAGGACTTGCTCATGCGGCGCACGCCATCCGTGCCGGGGAGGATCGGCAGCGTCATGGCCACCTGCGGCCGCCGGCCATAGGCCTGCTGCACCTCACGGCCCAGCATCAGGTTGAACAGCTGGTCGGTCCCACCGAGTTCGACGTCGGCGTCCAGCATCACGGAGTCGTAGGCCTGCATGAGCGGGTACAGCAACTCGAGCACGGAGATCGGCCGGTCGTCGCCCATCCGCTCGGCGAAGTCGCGCCGGCGCAGCAACTGGTTGACGGTGGAGCTCGCGGCCAGCCGGAACAGCGGCTCGAGGCCCATCTCGGCGAACCACTCCCCGTTACGCCGTACCTCGGTGCGTTCCGGGTCGAGGATCGTGAAGGCCTGTGCCTGATACGTCTCGGCGTTCGCCTCGATCTCCTCCGCCGAGAGCATGGGACGGGTCGAGGACCGTCCTGATGGATCGCCCACGCGGGCCGTCCAGTCGCCGATGATGAGGACCGCGGTGTGGCCGGCGTCCTGAAACTCCCGGAGCTTCCCGAGCACCACGGCGTGCCCGAGGTGGATGTCAGGTGCCGTCGGGTCCACGCCCAGCTTCACGCGCAGCGGGGTGCCGGTGGCAAGGCGGGCCGCGAGGTCCCCCGGCGGTTGCAGGTCCACGGCGCGCGCGATCAGTGCGTCTGTGCTCATGCAGCCATGCTCCTGGGAATCGGACGGGAGACGAAACGGGACCCCTGCGCCACGATACGCCACGGGAGGTCCGTGGCCGCGGAGATGCCGATGCGGGGCCCGCGGGCCACGGGGGGCCGCTCCCGGGGAGCGCCCACGTGCAGCCCTGCCCTGCTCAGCGTGAGGCCGTCAAGTGCGCCGGTGATGGCGAGCGCCTGCGTGAGGCGCCCGGGGCCGGCGCAGAGGAGCCGCTCATCCTCCACGCCGCGCCGTTCATGCATCGCGGCGAGGCCATGGGTGGGCTCAATGGCCCGGATCAGCACGGCAGCACCGGTACCCTCGGGCTCCGTGACCAGGTTCAGGCACCAGTGGCGCCCGTGGATCAGGTAGACGTACACCGTGCCCGGCGGGCCGAACATCGACCGGCAACGCCGGGTCTCGCCGCGGAAGGAGTGCGATGCGGGATCGCGCTGCCCGTAGGCCTCGGCCTCTACCACGATGCCGCCGCACCCGCCGACAAACAACGTGCAGCCGATGATGTCCTCGGCCACCACCTCGGGCGGCCGGTCGAAGAACGCCCGCCCGACGGCGCGGGCGCGTCGGTTCACCAGCCCGCCACCCGGCGCTCGATCAGGGAGATCTGGGCGAGCACCTGTGCGCGCGCCGTCCCGCCCGGCACATCCTTGGACTCCACCGAGGCCAAAGCGGTGAGATCGGGCAGCGCGAGCCCTCCGAGCCCGGCCGCCGCCAGATCCTCGGCGGTGGCGTCCGCGAGGCCCGCCCCCCGGTCCGCCAGCGCGCGCACCAGGGCCCCAACGGCCTCGTGGGCACGCCGGAACGGCCATCCCTCACCCACCAGATGGTCGGCGAGGTCGGTGGCGGCGAGGAAACCCTCCTCGGCGGCGGAGTTCATGGCATCGGCCCGGAAGACGGCGGTGGCGACCATACCGGTCATCGCCGGGAGCAACAGGTCAATGGTGTCCGCCGCGTCGAACAGGTAATGCTTGTCGTCCTGCAGGTCCTTGTTGTACGCGAGGGGCAGCCCCGCGGTCGTGCCGAGAAGGCCGACCAGGTCGGCCGCCAGCCGGGACGCCCGGGCCCGGGCCAGTTCGGCGACATCGGGGTTCTTCTTCTGGGGGAGCATTGATGATCCGGACGAGTAGGCGTCGTCGAGCACCACGAACCCCACCTCGTCGGTGGACCACCACACGAACTCGGCACCCAACCGGGAGAGGTGCACCCCCAACTGCGCGGCGAACGCGAGGTAGTCCACCAGGGCATCCCGGCTCCCCACGGCGTCCATGCTGTTGGGGGTGACCGACGTGAACCCGAGTTCCCGGGCCGCCAGGTCCCGGTCAACATGGAACCCGCTGCCGGCGAGGGCCCCGCTGCCCAGGGGGCTCACGGACGCCGCATCCCGCGCGAACCGCAGCCGCGCGTAGTCGCGATCCAGCATCCAGACGTACGCGAGCAGATGGTGGGCTAGGCGCACCGGCTGGGCACGCTGAAGGTGGGTATAGCCCGGCACCAGCGTGTCGATGTGCTCGCGGGCGCGCGCGATGAGGGCCTGCGCGAGCTCGGCGATGGCCGCGGCCTGGGCCTCCCCCCTCCCCCGCATCCACATGAGGGTGTCGGTGATGACCTGGTCGTTGCGACTGCGCCCCGTGTGAAGCCGGCGGCCGGCGTCCCCCGCGATCTCCGTCAGGCGGCGCTCCACGGCGGTGTGGATGTCCTCATCCCCGGGCGCGAACACGAAGGTTCCGGCCTCCATCTCGGCCTCGACCTGGGCGAGGCCCGCGTCGATGGCGGTGGCGTCGTCCGACCGGATGATCCCCTGCTGGCCGAGCATGCGGGCATGCGCACGCGAGCCCTGGATGTCCTCACGCCACATGCGCCGGTCCACGGGCAGCGACGCGTTCAGCGCCTCGAACGCCTCAGCCGGGGTGCCGGTGAACCGGCCGCCCCACAGCCGCGACGTGTCCCCGCTCATGCCGCCCCCGCCCCCACCGGCCCCGCGGCCCCGGTGCGGGCAGCCGTGACCGCACGGGCCACGGCGTCGCACACCTGCTCCACCTGGGGTTCGGTCATCTCGCAGAAGAACGGCAGCGCGACGGTGGAGGCGCTGATGGCCTCGGTGACGGGCAGTTCGCCCGGGGCATGGCCGCGCGCCTCGCGGTAGTAGGGCTGGAGGTGGATGCAGGGCAGATACGGCTTGGCCGGGATCCCCTCCGCCTCGAGGCGACCGATGAGACGGTCGCGATCAAGATCGGCGTCGAGCCGCGGGGCATAGACGAACCATGACCGGCGCTGGGGACCCTCGTACATCGGCCTAACGCCCTCCACCGCCGTCATCCGCTCCTGATACCACCCGGCCACGCGGGCACGAGCATCCTGCATCGCGTCGAGTCGCTCAATCTGTGCCACCCCGATCGCTGCGTGCACGTCCGACAACCGGTAGTTGAAACCGAGCCGGGAGTGCACCAACCACGCGCCGTCGTCGGACCGGCCCTGGTTCGTGATGCTCTTGAGCTCGCGGTAGAGGTCCTCGTCGTCCGTGAGTATGACCCCGCCCTCGGCGGTCGTGAGCTGCTTGTTGGCGTAGAAGCCGTACACCGCGGGGTGCCCGAACGTGCCCAGCTTGCGACCGTCGTGGTCGCCATCAATCGACTGGCAGGCGTCCTCAACGATCCCCAGCCCATGGCGGCGGGCGATCTCGACGAGCGCGGGCACCTCGGCCGGATACCCGAAGATGTCCACGATGAGGATCGCCTTGGTCCCGATCGCGCCCTGAACCTGGCGCACGGGCGCAGGAGAGGGACTCGTAGTCGCATCCGCCAAACGGCCTCGCGGACGCGATACCGCAGCGAGCGGCGAGGCAGCG
>SXQZ01000184.1 GCA_005792725.1 Actinomycetota bacterium | reverse complement strand
TCCAGAAGGTCCGCGCGGGCCGCCTTGTCCATATTCACCCGCATGAACTTGGGGCCGGCGAGGATGTTGTCGGCGATGGACTTCGTGGGGAACGGGTTCGGCCGCTGGAACACCATCCCGACCGCCCGCCGCACGGCGACCGCGTCGGCCTACGGCCCATAGATGTCCTGCCCGTGCAGGAGCACGTCGCCGGTGGCGCGCGCCCCCGGGATCAGCTCGTGCATGCGGTTGAGGCACCGGATGAAGGTGGACTTGCCGCAACCCGAGGGCCCGATGAGAGCGGTCACAGTGTTCGGCGGGAAGGACAGGTCCACGCCCTCGACCGCGTGGTGCGACCCGAAGTAGGCGCTGAGGTCGCGCACCACCAGCGGGTGGGTACCGCCCGTCGCGTCGCTGCCGGGCGCATGGCCGGCGGGGCCCGACCACACGGTGACACGGGCGGGCGCTGCGGTGCTCGCCGGTCGGTCGTCGGTGGTCACACGGGGCTCCTTCGTGGTCTGCATTGCCTGATCGGTCGTCATGAGCGGCCCTCCAGCCGCCGGGTCCTGCGGGAGAGCAGCGAGGCCCCGAGGTTCAGCACAAGGATGATCGCAACGAGCACCAGTGCCGCGCCCCAGGCGAGCTGCAGCGATGCCGGTGTCTGCGTGAGGATCGTGTTGTTGTAGATCAACTGCGGGATCGCCGCGATCGGCTCGGTGATGTTCGTGGACAGGAACTGGTTCCCGAGTGACGTGAACAGCAGCGGCGCGGTCTCCCCGGACGCGCGCGCGAGCCCGAGCAGGATGCCCGTGAGGATGCCCGGTCCCGCGATGGGGAGCACGACGCTCCACGTGGTGCGCCACTTGGGTGCGCCCAGCGCCAAGGCGGCCTCCTGCTGGCCGGTCGGCACCAGGCGCAGGACCTCATCGGCGGCGCGCACGACGATCGGGAACATGATGACACCGAGCGCGATTCCACCGGCCAGCGCCGAGAAATGGCCCTGCACCACGACGATGCCCAGATACACGATGAGGCCCACCACCACGGACGGCACCCCCAGCAGGATGTCCACGACGAATCCGACCCCGGCCCCGATGCGCCGGTGGATCGATCCGGCCTGCCCGACATCACGGATGTAGAGCGCGGTCAGCACGCCGAGCGGTGCCGCCACGATCAACGTGATCGCCATCAGGATCAGCGTCCCGACCAGTGCATTGGCGATGCCCCCGCCGTATGACGATGGATCGAGCGGCGGCAGTTCCGTGAAGAACGCCCCCGAGATGGCAGGCAGTCCCTTGACGAGCATCTCCACGAGGACGGCGACCAGCGGCACCATCCCGAACAGCACGCTGAACCAGATGAGCCCCTCCGCACTGCGAGAGCGCCCGATGCGCGAGCGCGAGATGGCCCCGGGTCCCGAGATGACGCTGGGCCCGCGGGCCGGACGGCGGACCGCGGCCGGGGCATCCCGGGGCGCGGACGGCGGGGGCGGGGGCTCGCTGCGCACGGCCTCCCCGGTCCCCGGGCGGCACACCCGGCCGACGATCCATGCCGCGCCGCGCCGGACCCGCCCGCCCCCGGGACCCGTGTCGGCCCGGCGCACCAGCAGGCGCGCGGCCGCATTGATCACGAACGCGATGACGAACAGCACCACGGCAAGCGCCGTGAGCGCCGACATCTGCAGCCCACTCGCCTCGCCCGTCTGGAGCGCGATCACGGACGCCAGTGTCGATCCGGGTCCCACCAGGGGCGTGAAGATCCCCGGGGTGTTACCGAGCAGCATCACGATGGCGATGGTCTCGCCGACCGCCCGGCCGAGCCCGAGGGCCGAGGCGCCCACGATTCCCGAGCGCGCCCACGGGAGCATCGAGTGACGCACCATCTCCCAGCGCGTGGCCCCGAGCGCGAATGCGGCCTCACTCTGGTCGCGGGGCACCGTCAGCAGCACCTCACGCGTGATGGCCGTGATGATCGGCAGGATCATGATGGCCAGAACGAGACCCGAGATGAGGTACGAGCCCGAGGTCACGGGCCCCTCGAACGGATGCCACCCGAAGAGGCTGATCCACCCGAAGTCATCGGCCAGCCAGTTCAGCGCGGGCTTGAGGAACGGCACCAGGATCGTCACGCCCCACAGCCCGAAGATCACCGAGGGCACGGCCGCCAGCAGGTTGATGAGACCGCCGACGGGACCCCTCAGCCGCCGGGGCAGGAATACGACCGTGGCGAGTGCGATACCGATGGAGGCGGGCACCGCGAGGACCAGTGCGATCAGCGAGGTCATGAGCGTGCCGTAGATGAACGGCAGCGCGCCATAGATCGCGTCGCCGACCGCCGGGGTGGGAACCCACTCGGCCCCGGTGATGAATCCCCACACGCCGAAGGTGGACCACACCTCGCCGGTGTTGTCGAGGGTGGTCCACAGCAGGTAGCCCACGAACACCACGGCGATGAGCGCCGCGAGGCCGGCGACGATCGCGTACGAGCGATCGGCGAGCACGCTGCCGGGCGGGCGCCGGAGGGGTGTCGCTGCGGGTGGCGGCGGCGGTGGCGGCGGCGTCACGGCCGGAATGGTGCCCGAACCCATGTGAACCTGATGTGAAACCGCGGGCCCGGGCGTGAACCCGGGCCCGCGTGGCCCCACCGGAACGTGCGACCGCCTACTTCGCCGAGAGCTGACGGTTCGCCAGCGTGCGCAGCGCGCTGGGCAGCGGCGCAAAGCCGAGGCCCGGCAGTACCTGCTGCGCCGGCGGGCTGAGGAAGTACTTCACCGCCGCGAGGGCGCCGGCGTTGCCCGGGCGTCCCGGCACGATGAGCGCCCACGTCGTTGCGACGATCGGGTACGCACCGACGTTCGGGCTCGCCGAGAAGTCGACCGTGAGGTCGGACTTGATCTTGGCGGCCGCGATCTGGCCGGCCTTCGTGATCGCCGAGGTGGACGGACCGACATACGGGCCGCCCTTCTTGCCGACCTTGGCGATGTTCTTCTGCAGGCCGGCGCGGATTGCGTCACCGAAGTCCACATAGCCGATTGAGTCGGACGTGCCGGCCACGCACTGGGCGACGCCGGGGTTGCCCGGCTGCTTCACGAGGACGGGAGCCGTCCAGGCCGGGGTCTTGGATCCGCCCTTGAAGGCCGACGTCGCGCTGACCTTGCCGAGGTAGCGGCTGAACACGAAGGACGTCCCCGACGAGTCGGCCCGCACGCACACCGTGATTGGGCGTGCCGGGAGCTTCACGCCCTTGTTGATTGCTGCGATGTTCTTGTCATTCCAGGTGGTGATGCTGCCGCTGAAGATCCCATTCAGCACCCGGCCGTCGAAGTTGAGCTTGCCACCCGTGACCCCCGGGATGTTCACCGGGATCGTCACGGCCCCCAGCAGGGTCGGGAAGTACTGGACCCGGCCGCCGATGGCCGTGAGCTCATCGGGCGTGAGCGGGGCGTCGGAGCCCGCCCAGTCGACGGTCTTCTTCGTGAGGTCCTTGATGCCGGCGCCGGAGCCCTTGCCCGTGTACGAGCAGAGCCCGGAGTCGCCGCACCACTTGGTGTAGGCGATGGCCGGGAAGGTGGCGCCCGAGCCGGTGCTCGCGCCAAGCGCGGACGCTGCGCCGGCGAGCATGCCGGCGCCGACGGCGGCGGTCGCCGCGATGCGCAGTGTTCGGTTCATGTCCGGTTGTCTCCTGTATCCGTTGACCGGTGCGCCACCACTGTCCCGTGGGCCATGTGAAGATCCTGTTGCGTGTTACAGGGATCGCGTGAACAGGTCGTGAAACGTTGCGGGCGCGGCGTCTCCGGCGGTTCACGACGTGTTCACGACATCTTCACGACGGGCCGGCGTCCCATCCGTACCGTCATCCCCAATGACCGATCGCCCCACCGTCCTCATCGTCGAGGACGATGAGTCCACGGCCGCCGCCACCGCCTATCACCTCGCGAAGGCCGGGTACGCCGCCAGCGTGAGCCGGGACGGCCTGGCGGCGATCGCGGCCCTGAAGAGCTGGCAGCCGGATGCCCTGGTCCTCGACCTGATGCTGCCGCACCGTGATGGCTGGGGCGTCATCCGCGAGGTCCGGCGCTGGGCCCCGCACCTGCCGGTCATCATCATGACCGCGCGAGCCGATGCCGACCGCGGTGAAGCGATGCGCCTGGGCGCCGACGACCTCCTGCGCAAGCCATTCCCCGCGCGCGACCTGCTCGCGCGCCTGGAGGTCATCCTCCGGCGTGCGGACATGCGGGTGCCGGCGGATGCCGTTGGGGCCCCGGTCGGCGACCTCGAGATTGACCGCACCGGCCGGGAGGTGCGCGTGGCCGGCAGCCCCGTGGCACTCACGCCCCTGGAGACCACCCTCCTGTGGATCCTCATGGACGGGCGCGGGCGCACCGTCACCCGTGATGAGATCTTCGATCAGGTGTGGGGTGGCGCCCGCCGCCGGGGCGACCGCTCGGTGGATGTCCTGGTGCGGCGGCTGCGCCGAAAGGTGGATGAGGCCGGTGGTGCGTACACGTACGTGCAGACCGACCACGGGTGGGGCTACCGGCTCGAGGCGGTACCCAAGGCCTTCCCGCTTCCCGGCCGCCGCCGGCCCCAGGGGCCCACCACCTGGACGGCGAGCACGGCGACATCGTCGCGCAGGTTGCCCTCGTCGTAGCGCTGGGCGGCCTCGGTGAGGTAGGCGATGCGCTCCTCCAGGCTGGCACCCCGCGTGGCGGCCAGGGCGGCCGCGGCCCTCTCCCACCCGAAGATCTCATCACCGCGGCGGGCCTCCACGAGGCCGTCGGTGTACAGCACCAGGATGCCGTCCGGGGGGATGGTCACCGTGGTCACCGGCCACTCGACCTCGCCGAGCAGGCCCAGGATCGGCCCGCGGGCCTCCACCTCGACCAGCCCGGCCGCGGTGCCGTCCACCAGCAACGGGCGGGGATGCCCGGCCAGGGCGAACTCGGCCGTGCCGTCGGGTGAGATGGTGCAGTGGCACATGCTGGCGTAGATGCCCTGATCGCGCTCATGCGCCTCGGCGATGTGGGTGTTCATGATCGCCAGCACACGCCGGGGGTCGGGGTCGACCTCCACCAGGGCACCCCAGCCGAACCGCATGCGCGCCGCCCGCGCCGCCGCTTCGGCGCCATGGCCCACGACGTCCCCGACCCCCACGACCAGCCGGCCCTCGGGCAGGCCCCGGGCATCGTAGAAGTCGCCGCCGAGCGCGAGGCCGGGGCTGGAGGGCTGGTACCGGGCCGCCAGGCGCAGTCCCGGCACGGCGGGGAGCGCCGCGGGAAGGAGGCCCTGCTCGACGGTCTGCCACAGGCGCCGCTCGGCACGGGCGGCCTCGGAGCGCCGGGCGCTGGCCTCAGCGGCCGTGCGCTGGTCCACCACCCGGTGCTGCATGACGTTGAAGGCGTCAACCAGCTGCACCACCTCACGCGCGCCGTACTCCGGAAGCGGCACCGACTCATCGAGATCGCCGGCGCCGACGCGGCGCACGCCCTGAGCCAGACTGCCCAGCGGGGCGCCCACGCGCCGCCACAGCAGGCGCGTCGCGAACACCAGGACCAGCACCGTGAGCAGCACGCCCCCGATGATCGCGAGCACCGTCAGCAGGCGGCGCTCGTCGGCCCGCTCGAGTGCGTGATGCCGCTCCGCCTCGACCAGTGCGCGCAGGTGGGCCTGCTCGGCCCGCAACCCGTCGAGCCGCGCCTTGGCGGTGCCGTCGCCGATGCGCGCCACGGCCTCGTCGATGCTGCCCTCGCGGCGCAGTGCAACGAGCACCCTGGCCTCGTCGAACCACTCCCGCGCGGCGCGGTCGTATGACCCCACGGCCGCAGTCAGAACCGGGCTGCCCTGCACCAGCGCCCGCAGGCGGCGGATGTTGCGCGGGTAGGTGGCCTCGGCCCGCACATAGGGAACCAGGTAGGTCGTGCCGCCGGTCAGCGTGTAGCCGCTCACCCCCGTCTCCGCGTTGAGCAGGTCGGCGAGGATGAGCTCCGACACGGTTGCGCGCTGCACGGCCGCCTGCTGGTCGTCGCGGTAGGAGCCTGTGGCCGCGAACACGCCGAGGATCACGAGGGCGGTGAGCACCCCGAGCACGAGCCCCACCCCCACCACCACCCGGGTCAGCAGGCCGCGCAACGAGGGGGTGCCCTCCCCGCGCAGCACCTGCCACAGGTTGCGGCGGTCGGGATCCTTCATGGGCGCAGGGAGAGCCCGGAGGGGCTCAGGAGACGTCCGGGGCGGGGCCCTCGGAGACGAGGCGCTGGAGGGCGGGGAAGGTGTGGGGGGTGGTGATGACCACGAGCGTGTCCCCGGCCCGGATGCCCTCGTCGGGGTGCGGCATCGCGAGCGCGCCCTCCGGGCGGATGATGGCGATGATCGTGCCGCCGGTGGTGGTGCGGATCCGGCAGGTCGCCACGGTCAGCCCCACCAGGGGGCTCCCGTCCGGGATGTCGATCCACTCGATCGCAAGATCGCTGAGGGCCACCTCGAGGTGCTCCAGCAGTTCCGGGCGGTAGACCACGCCACCCAGGATCGAGCCCAGCTCGTGGGCCTCCTCGTCGGTGAGCACGATCACCGCATCGGAGTCCTCGTCGGGGTCGGGTCGGTGGTAGAGCTCTCGGCGGCCGTCGATGTGGACCACGGCGCAGACGTCCTCGCCGCGGTGCGTGCGCATCGTGAACTTCTTCCCCACGCCGGGCAGCCGGGTTTCGCGGACCTCGATCACGACAACGTCCTCCTGGTGGATCCGAAGATCGCGCGTCCCATGGTGCGGGACTCGCGCATAAGTATCACCCCGAGGGCCGCCGTGACCAACACGAGCAGGCCCGCGAACGACACCACCTGCTCGCGGAACTCCACCGACAGCGCGGTGCCAAGTGCCGCCAGTTGCGCGAGGATGAGCGTGAACTCCCCGCGCGCGATGAGGCTCGTGCCCACGGTGAAGGACTGACGCCGGGTGAACCCGGTCATGCGCCCGGCGATCCACCCCGCCGCCAGCTTGCCGGCGACGGCGACGGCGAGCGCGGGCACGAGCCATGTCCACACCGTGCCCAGCGAGCCCAGGTCGATCTGGAGGCCGAATGCAAAGAAGAAGATCGCCGCCGTGAAGTCCCGCAGCCCGAACAGGTGCCGCTGGATGCGGTCGCGCGCCTCGGTCTCGGAGAGCAGGACGCCCGCGAGCAGCGCCCCGACCGGTGCCGACAGGCCCGCCCACTGGGCCAGCGCGGCGGAGCCGATGACGAGCGCGAGTGCCACCAGGACCAGGCGCTCACGCTCGACGAATGGGCTGATGCGGTCGATGAAGCGCGGGAGGACATGGCTCGCCACGAGGAAGGCCGCCACGAAGGCGACGACGATGAGCGCCCGCAGCGTCAGCCCCGCACCGCTCACCGCCGTGCCCACGGCGAACCCCGATGCGATGCCCAGGAACAGCGCGATCGCGAGGTCCTCGAACACGAGCGTGCCGAGCACGAGGTCCGTCTCGGCGTCGCCCAGGCGCCGGAAGTCGAACAGCGCCTGCGTGATGACCCCACTGCTCGAGACGTAGATGAGACCCGCGAGCAGCACCGCCTCCGGTCCGGGTCCCAGGAGCACGAACCCCAGCCCCAGCCCCAGCCCCCCGTTGATGAGCAGATCGACGAGGCCCCCGGTCATCACCAGGCGGCGCGCCTGCAGGATGCGTTCGAGGCTGAACTCGAGGCCCAGATAGAACAGCAGCAGGATCACCCCGATCTCGCCGAGCAGGTACAGCGGCTCGTCAAGCGCGATCACGCCGGGGAACGGGGCGAAGGGGCCGAGGACGACGCCCGCCACCATGAAGAGCGGGATCGCCGACACGCGCAGGTGCTCACCCAGCACCGACATGACCGCCACCGCCACGAGGATCACGCCGAGTTGCGCGATGATCCCCATCAGCCCCCCCGGGCGCTCCCGGTGACCTCCGAGATGTGCGACACGCCCTCGTCCCGCATGCGCTGGATGAGGCCGCGGGTGATGTCGCGGGCGATGAGCGGACCCCGGTAGACGAGGGCGGTCCACACCTCCACCAGCGACGCGCCGCTGGCCATGCGCTCCCACGCGTCATCGGCGTCCATGATGCCCCCGACGCCGATGATGACGAGCTCCCCGCTCGCACGCCGTGCGGCCACCCGCACCGCCGCATTTGCGCGTGCCCGCACCGGCGGCCCGGACAGGCCGCCCGGCTGGGCGGCCCCGGATGAGCCGGGGTCCGAGAGCCCCTCGCGCGAGATGGTGGTGTTGGTGAGCACCACCCCGGCCAGGCCGAGTTCCCCGGCCAGATCAACGGCGTCCTCGATCTGCGCATCGGGAAGATCGGGGGCCAGCTTGACGAGGAGCGGCATGGGCGGGCGGGCGTCACGGCGCCGCATCACGGCGTCCTCGTCACGCAGTGCGCCGAGGATCGCCGTCAGGTGGTCGCGGTCCTGCAGTTCACGCAGCCCCGGCGTGTTGGGGGACGAGACGTTCACGACCACGAGGTCGGCCACCCCACGCAGCAGGCGGAACGACGCGACGTGATCCGCGGCGGCCTGCTCCAGGGGGGTCACCTTCGACTTGCCGATGTTGACTGCGATGGGGATTCCCGCGCCCCGGCCCCGGCGCGCGGCGGCGAGGCGCCGCGCGGTGACGGCCGCGCCGTCGTTGTTGAACCCCATGCGGTTG
>SXQZ01000183.1 GCA_005792725.1 Actinomycetota bacterium | reverse complement strand
GCTGGGCGGCGCCGAGGGCGCCGCGCGGCTGGCCGACCTGGCATCGCTTGAGCGGCTGGCCGACGAGGTGGTGTCGGCGGCTCCCGGCATTGACGCCGCCGGCATGGTGCGCCGCCTCGACGGCCTGGCCGGCGTGGGCTTCCGGGCGCCCGGGGGCGCGCCCGAGCGCCTGGGCGTGCAGGTGATGACGATCCATCAGTCCAAGGGGCTGGAGTTCGACGCGGTCTGGGTGCTCGGGATGGTGCACGCCAACTTCCCGGGCCGTGACCGCAGCCGTACCGACATCCCGGACGTCCTGCTGCCCGAGGCCCTGCCGCGCGGACGCGACGCCCATCTGGCCGAGCAGCGCCGGCTGGCCTACGTGGCGATGACCCGTGCGCGCAGGCACCTGTACCTCAGTACCTACCGTGTGGGTGACTCAGGGATGGGGCAGAGGCCCTCGGCGTTCGCCGAGGAGGCCCGCGCCGCCGTGGGCGACCCGCCCTACGTGGAGGTGGGCGCCGCCCCCGATCGCGCGGTGCTCGATGCCGTCGCGGCCGCGCGCTCGCGGCTGGAGGATGCCGTGAACCGCGCGGCGGAGGCCGGTGCGGGGCGCGACAGTCAGGCCGCGGCCCTGACGGACGATGCGGCCGAGGCGGCACGTGCCCTGGTGGCCGCACGGGCTGACGTGCTGGCGGGCCCGGCGGCCGGGGAGCCGCCCCCGCCGGCGCCCCGGGTGCCCCGGGCGGGCCTGCAACTCAGCCCCACGGACATCGCCCGCTACATGGCATGCCCGCTCGCCTATCGCTTCGCCTCCGTCGATCGCGTGCCGCCGAGGTGGGACCCCAACCGCGCCGTCGGCAACGCCATCCATGCGGCGCTTGAAGCCTGCTTCCGTGACGGCGTGCCCGAGGGCGGTGCCGACCGGGTGATCGCCCGCTTCGCGACGGAGATGGCACGCCGTGGCGCGGCCGGAACGGCCGTGGGCCGTCAGGCCATGGAGCGCGTTCGCGAGCACGTGCCGGGATACCTCGACCGGGTGAGGAAGGCCGGAGTGCGCCCGGTGGGCGTGGAGCGGGCGTTCAGCCTGAAGGTGGGACCGCACGTCATCCGCGGCCGCATTGACCGCATCGACTCCCATCCCCAGGGCGGGCACCAGTTGGTGGACTACAAGAGCGGCCGCGCACCCATGAGCGAGAGCGAATCGGGCCGCCTGGTGCTCATCACCTACATCGAGGGTGCGCGTGATGCCTGGGCCATCGAGCCCCGGGGTGCCGTGCTCGAGTATGTCCTCGACGGCGAGATGCGCAGCGTGCACCCGGACGGGCAGGAGCGGGCCGAGGCCATGGAGAGGGTGCGCGAGGTGGCCGATGCCATCTCGGCGGGCGCGTTCGAGGCCCGGCCGGGCTGGGCCTGCCGCACGTGCGACTTCAACCTGATCTGCCCCGCACAGGATCGTTAGGGTGACGGGCATGACCACCCTCGAACCCGGGCGCCCGGTGGAGGGCGTATTCGCCGTGCGGCGCAAGGAGCGCCGCATGTCCCGCAAGGGCGCGCCGTACCTCGCCCTGACTCTGGGCGACGCCACCGGCACGATCCCGGCGGTCATCTTCGACGAGCCCGACTGGTTCGGGGGGCAGTTCGAGGAAGGCGACCGCGTGCGGGTGACCGGTGAGGTCACCGACCGCGGCGGGCGGAGCGTGCTGCGGGTGCGGTCCCTGCGCCCCGCCGAGGCGTCCGACGCCGAGGTGGACCTCCTGCCCCGGAGCCACCGCGACCCCGACGACATGTGGGGCTTCGTGCTGGGGCTGGCCGATGAAGTGCATGAACCGCTCCTGCGGGCCCTGCTCGACCACATGACGGGCGACCCCGTGCTCGCCGGGGCGTGGCGCACCGTGCCGTGCACCCGTTCGGGGCACCACGCCTATCTGGGCGGTCTGGTGGAGCACACCGTGGGCGTGGCGATGCTGTGCCAGTCGCTGTGCACCTGGCACCCGCGCCTCGATTCCGACCTGCTGGTGACGGCCGCCCTGCTGCACGACATCGGGCACACCCGTACCTGGGAGGTCCGGCCCGCCACGGTCGAGCAGACCGACGAGGGCCGCATGGTCGGGCACCTGGCCCTCGGCATGCAGATGGTGGACGAGGCGGCACGCGCGACCGGCCTCGGTGATGAGCCCCGCCTTGCCCTTCTGCACGCCATCGGCTGGCACCACGGCCCGCCCCCGGGCGCGCACGCGGGGCAGGCATCGGCGGAGGCCATCGCGCTCTGGCGCGCGAACGCGATGGAGGCGGGCGTCAAGGCGCGCCTCGAGGGAGCCGGAAGCCTCGACGACTGACGGTGCGCCGTGGCCGCACCGACGCTGGGGGTCGGACGGGACTGCCCGGGACCTGTGCGGCCACGCATCCGGAGGGGGACGTCCTGTGCCCAGCGCGTGCCCTGCGCCGCAACGGCGCGGCGCAGGACCGCCCGTGCCCGGCGGATCCCCGGGCACGGGCGGTGGCTCCTATCGCGCCGCGGCCAGCTGCGCCCGGGCCCGTGACAGCAGGCTCTTCGGGAGGTGCGCGTACCCCAGGCCCACAAGCATTCCCTGGGCGCGGTCGCTGAGGAAGTACCGCAGACTGGTACGCGTTGCCGCCTTCATCGGCCGGTCCTTACGGACGATGGCGTAGGTGACCACCGTGATCGGGTAGGCACCCTTTGCGTGGCTGTTGGTGAGGTCGATCGTCAGGTCACCCGAGATACGACCGGCCGCGAAGTGGGCGGCCGCCTGGATGTCCTGCGCGGTGGGATGCATGAACACGTTTTCGCTCACCACGGTGCGGTTGGCGCCCTGCCCGTAGGTGACCTTCTCGCGCTTGCCGACGGCGATGACGTCGTGCGAGAGCCCCTCGGTCATGGCGTCGGAGAAGGGCAGGAACGTGATCGCGCCCGGGTGGTTCTCCACGCACGCGCCGACCTCCGTGACGTGCGGGGTGCGCACGATCTGTGCGCCCTTCCAGCGCGGCAGCATCGAGGGGCCGCCCAGACGCGTGCGGTAGGCGGCGCTCACCTTCCCGAGGTAGTCGCTGAAGTCCCACGAGGTGCCGGACGGATGCTGCGGGACGCACAATGTGATCTTCAGGTTGCGGGGCATCGGGTGGCGCGCGTTGGAGTGCCGGATGCGCTTGTCGTTCCAGTTGGTGATGACTCCCGAGAAGATCTCGGCGATCGTGGTGCCGCGCAGGTCCACGTCGTGCCCGTCAATGCCGGGGATGTGCACTGCAACCGCGATGCCCTCGAGCATCGTCGGGTAGTAGGCCACGGGGCCGCCGGCCTCACGCTGCTGGTTCGCGGACAGCGGTTCGTCCACGCCCACCCAGTCGGCCTTGCCCAGCGCCAGATCCTCGACGCCGGTGCCCGAGTCGCGCACGGAATACGTGCACGACTTCGATGCCGTGCACCAGGCCTGGTAGGCGGCAGCGGGCATCTCGGCCCCCGCCCCGTCGGCCATGGATGCCGCCACGGCGGTGCCGGCCAGCACACCGCTCGCTGCGGCCCCGATGATCAGTGTTCGTGTGAGGTTACGCATTACAGGTTGTCCCAGGTGTAGTGGTAGATGCCCGCCCACGACGGGTTGAGCCGCAGCTCGCCCCCGCAGCGGAAGTCGTTGCTGATGAATGCGCAGCCGATGTCACCCGACACGCGATCGGCGTCGAAGTAGCCCCCGGCGATCGCACCGCCCGTGTACTGGGCACCCGGCGACTTCTGGTAGACGGCGACGCCGAATCCGATGCCCACCAGCACGCCCCGGTGGAAGGTCCGGTCCCGGTACTTCTTGGAGAAGGTGCGACTGGCGCTGAGGTTGAGGGAGCCGAAGAAACCGGACTGGTAGCGGATGTCATCCGTGTACTTCATGTCGAATGTGCCGGGAGTCCCGTACCACGCGATGTCGAGCGTTCCCGCCTTCGTGACGCCATTCCACTCCTGATAGTGCGACACGGTCAGGCTGAACTCGAAGGTCGTGAGGGTCGTGCACCTGACGACCACGTGCACGTTGTTCAGCGAGTAGGTCGTGCTGCCTGTGGTCACCGACATCGCGGCCTGCGTGTCGATGGTCGTGCAGCCGCTGGTGGGCGTGGTCACGTCGTAGTGGAAGGAGAACGAGTTGACCTGGAACGTCGGGCTCGCGCCCTTCAGGTCGGCGCCCTCGACGTCAATGGACAGGGTGTACTGGCCCGGGGTCGCGTTGCCGGGCTTCGTGACCGTGATGTCGGCATCGAAGCTCCCACCGGTGGTCTCGAGTGACGCCTGCATTTCGGCGAACGCATCAATGGTGGAGACCTCGATGCTCGCGTGCTCCAGGGTCATCCCCCCGATCTGGAGGTCCTCCACGATGGTGTTGGCCACCCACCCGGTGCTGTCGATGTACACGCTCATGTCGAACGTGCCATCGCCCATCACGTAGCCGTGCAGCACGAGCTGGTAGCTCATGCGCCCGGCGGCCCGCGTGATGGTGCCGTCCACGTCGTTGATGTCGAGCGAGGTCGGGCTGGTGGGCGCGTATCCCGCGCCGGCGCCGTTGCGCTGGACGTTGACGGTCCAGTTGTTGCTGTCGGTGTAGGTGAGCGCCACGGCCACCGGCGTGGTGCTCGCCCCGGCGTACACCGTGGCCGATGCACTGACCGTCCCCGACGAGGTGGATGTCACCGTGACGTTGGTTACACGCAACAGGCCGTCCGCGCTGACGGCGTCCTGAATCATCTGCGCGGTCACGGACGCATGGCCGGAGGACCCGGCGGCGCCCGCAGGTGATACCGCGAGACCGAGCAGGACGAGCACCACCGAAGCGCATGTGGCAACGATGCGTTTGAGCATCAGGACTCCTTCGAGCGGGATAGACATCGGTTGGATACCAGCCGGCGGCACACCGCGGCGGGTCGGTGGGGGGTTTACCCCTACACCGGGCGGAACCCGGCCACCGCCGTACCCGGGCCGGGTTCGCTCAGGTGCTGAAGCGGATCTGCATGACGTCGCCCTCCTGGACAACGTAGTCGCGTCCCTCCAGACGGGCCAGCGCCTGCTCACGGGCCCGGGCGAAGGAGCCGCACTCCACCAACTTGTCCCACGGGACCACCTCGGCGCGGATGAACCCGCGCTCCATGTCCGAATGGATCTTTCCCGCGGCACGGTCGGCCGTGGTGCCGCGGGGGATGGGCCAGGCGCGTGCCTCGGGCGGGCCGGACCCGGTGAAGAACGTCACGAGGTCCAGCAGGCGGTAGCCCGCCTGGATCAGCGCGTCGGCGCCCCGCGTGCTGCCCAGCCCCATCTCCACAGCGAACTCCGCCGCCTCGTCGGGGTCCATCTGCGCGAGTTCGAGCTCCACCCCGACGGGCAGTGCGAGCGTCTGGGCGCCCTGCGCCGCCGCGTACGCCGCGACGTCCGCTGCCGGCTCGCCCGGGTCGTCGGTGTTGATGAGGTACAGCACCGGTTTCGCCGTGAGCAGACCCATGGCCCGGGCCACAGCACGGGCGTCGTCCGCGTCCAACGTGCGCACGGGAAGCCCCTGCGCCAACTGATCGGTGATCGCGTCAAGGGCCGCGGCCTCGGCCTTGGCGGCGGGGTCCCCGGCCCGTACCCCCTTCTGCACCTTCTCCTGCCGGCGCTCCACCTGGCCGGCGTCCGCGAGGATGATCTCCTCGTCCGCGGCGCGGGCATCGGCGAGCGGGTCGACCTCGCGCTCGAGCGGGTGCGGTACCTGTGCGTTGGCGAATGCGCGCAGCACGTGAACGGTGGCCTCGAGTTCACGGATGCGGCCCAGCGCCGCCCCGCCCACGCCCTCGCCCCGGCCGGCACCTGCGCCGAGGCCGGCGATGTCCACCACCTCCACCTGCGCCTGCACGCGGCGGGGGATGTCCTGCACGTCGGCGATGGCGTCAATACGGGGGTCGGGCACGCTCGCGACCCCGACGTTGGGCTCGCGCGTGGTGAACGGGTACGCCGCGACCTCCGCGTGGCCCCCGGTGACGAGGTTGAAGAGTGCGGTCTTACCGGAGTTGGTGAGGCCTACGAGCCCGAGTTGCAGCTCAGGCCCCGGTGAAGCCGATCCGGCCGCTCACCTCGCCGGGAAGCACGCGCATGTACGTGACCTTGGCGAGGTCCACGGCATGGTCACCCTCCTCGGCGGCCACGTCGTGGAACCCCGGGCCGCCGAGGGCTCCCCGGAGGGCGTTGACGTCGCCATCCCCCACGGTGAGGAGCAGCACGCCACCCCCCTCGAGGCCCAACTCGATGCGTCGGCTCACGCGAGCACGGTGAGTGACGCCGACTCCTGGCCCTGCGGTGCGTCCGGCGTGGCCGGAGGCGTCCACGCCGGCAGGCGCCGGATCTGGTCGAGGTGCACCATCGACTCGGGCTGGTCAGTGAACTTCAGCAACTGCTTGCGACCGTAGGCGCGGAAGATCGCCACGCCCAGCGTCTCGTAGATGGTGCGCATGCCGCGGCGCGAGAGCGTGGTGCGGATGACCTTGTACGACTCGCTCGGGCGGTTGGTGAGCCACAGGCGGATGGCCTTGGGAAGGTTCCTCATGAACTTCCACTCGGTGAGCAGGCGCAGGAACTTCCAGATGTTGGCCCGCACCTCCTTCTTGCCCAGCTCCCACGGCGTCTTCTTGGAGTAGAAGCGCAGCATGTTCTTCCAGGTCTCCATCTGGAGCTGGTAGGGCGTCATCAACTTGGGCTGGATGATGCAGTGGTGCCCGTCGTACAACGAGTAGTCGTCGGTGAGCACCCGGCCCTCGGCGCGCATCTGGGTATCGAACGCCGTGCCCGGCAGGGTTGTGAGCATCATCATCTGCAGGGTGTCCACGCCGTGCTCGATGGCGAAGTCCACGGTGGCGCGCACCGTGTCGGGGGTGTCGGTGTCGGCGCCGATCACGAACATTCCGTGCACGCGGATGCCGTAGTCGTGCAGCAGCTTGATCGAGGTGGTGATGTGCTCGACCTTCTGCTTCTTGTTGTAGGCGTCGAGGCCCTCCTGCGTGATGCTCTCGAACCCGATGTACACCATGTAGCAGCCGGAGTCGCGCATGAGCGCCAGCAGCTCGTGGTCGGGCTCCAGGGTCTGCTTACTCGTGTAGATCGAGTCGGCGCGGATCTGGGCGGTCCACTGGGGCGTAATGCCCTCGTCGATCATGGCGTGGAACAGCGACTTCGCCTGCTTCTTGTCCACGATGAAGATGTCGTCGTAGAAGAAGACCCGCTCCGGGTTCACCCCGCGCAGCTCCTCCATCATGTTCTCGACCGAGCGCGTGCGCAGCTTGCGGCCGAACATCTTGATGACGCTGCAGAACGAGCAGTCGTAGGGGCAGCCCCACTTCATCATGATGGGGTGCGTGACCATCCGCTCGTGGCCGACGAGCAGGTCGAGGGCCGGGAACGGCAGGGCGTCGAGGTCGTCGCCCGATGCCATCGGCGCCTCGGGGTTGTCCACCTGCGCGCCGTGCGCCATGAACGAGAGGCCGAGGATCTCGTGCAGGCCGTCGGGGTCACGGTCGCCGTGGAGCCAGTCGAGGAACTGCGCGAACCCCACGTGGCCCTCGCGACGGATGACGTAGTCCACGTGCTGCAGGGCCTCGGAGGCCATGAAGGTCACATGCGATCCGCCGAACAGCACCGGGATGCCCGCGGCGCGGCAGCGGGCGGCGTAGCGGTAGCCCTCGAGGGTCGTGTTCGTCGTGGTCGAGATGCACACCAGGTCGGCGGTGAGCACGTCGTCCCAATCCACCTCGACGTTGCGGATCAGCTCGCAGTAGATGCGCTGGTCCGTCTCGGGGTACTTCTCGCGTGTGATCGCGGCGAGCAGGGGCAGGCCCAGCTTGGGGAGGTTGGCGATCTCATAGATCGTGGCCCCCCGGGGCTTCGGCTCGATGTATCGGATCTTCACGCGTCAGCCCTCCGGCGTGGTGTTCACGGTGTTCAATGCTGCTCGACGAGTTCGGTGAGCACGCCCGCCGTCGAGCGGGGGTGCAGGAACGCGACCATGTGGCCGCCGAGCCCGCGGCGCGGCGCGGTGTCAATCAATTCGACGCCCTCCTCCGAGAGTTCCTGCAGCGCGGACTCGAGGTGGGGAACGGCGAATGCCACATGATGCATGCCCGGGCCCTTCTTTGCGAGAAAACGGGCGACACCGGAGTCGTCCGACACCGGCGTGATGAGCTCCACGTACGAGGGCCCCGCCCCCAGCATCACGGCCTCCACGCCCTGATCGGGCATGACCTCGCGTGCGCCCACGGGCATGCCCAGCACGTCGCGGTACACAGGGATTCCGGCGTCGAGGTCGGCCACGACGTAGCCCACGTGATGAATGAGGCCCAAGTGCATCCCCCGGAGGCTAGTGGACCCACCCCACGGAGAGACCCCCTGCCACCACGACCTCGGCCACCCGGGTGTTCGCGGCGCGCACCCTCGCGGGCTCACCCCACGGACCGGCCCGCAGGCGCGCTGGCGGGGGCCGGGGTGCATCCCGGGGCGGGCGGGCTCACTCCGCGGCGAGGTCCACTGCCTCGAGGCGGGCGTTCGGCGCCTCGGCGCGGCCCACCTTGGCGCAGGGCCTGCCATCCACCCGCACGATGTCGGCGGTGAAGTCGTTGGAGCCCAGCAGCAGGCTCGATCCCACCCCGTAGGCGTCCACCGGTACCCCGTCACGCTCGAAGGCCGCGATCCGTCCGGCATCGAATCCGCCCGACGCCACGATGCGCACCCGGGAGTGGCCCGCGTGGTCGAGGGCCGCGCGCACCTTCCGGACCAGTTCCGGAACCACGCCGGTCGGCGTGAAGCGGCCCATCTCCTGCCACAGGCTGCGGTCGACCATGGTGCTCGCGGTGTCGAGGCGCACGGCCCAGAGGTCATCCCCCAGGGCATCGGCCACCTCCAGCGCGGTCCGCACCGAGTCGTTTTCGTAGTCCACGAGCACGATCACGCGCAGGTCGCCCGCGAACCGCTCGGCGAACTTGCGGGCCGCCAGAACGGTGTCGCCCCCGTAGGCCGCGATGAGCCCATGCGGAACCGTGCCCATGCCGCGCCCGCCCCACCACGAGGCCTGGGCGTCGGTGCTCACCCCGATGGCCCCCGCCACATGCGCGGCCCATCCATCACCGGTCTGCACCTGCCAGTGGTCGAAGCGGGCCGGGAAGTACAGGATCGGCTTTCCATGCGCGGCCTCCACCACCGCACGCACGTTGCGGCTGATGAGGGTCCGCCGGCCGAGCACCCCGAGCACGAGGGTCTCGAGGTGGGCGAACAGCGAGTAGTCGCCCTCGATCGAGAGCACCGTCTCCCACGGGGCGATCTCATCGCCGTCGTAGAGGGCGTGCACCTGGAGATCGGCGTTGCCATCCACCCACCCGTCGCCATCACGGTGCCCCGAGCACAGCGCGAGGATCGCCAGCGCCTCGTCCATGCCCCCCAGCACGGCGTGCTCACGCTGGAACACCTGCATCAGTACGCGCGGGCGGTGGTCATCACCCTCCAGGACCTCGCGGGTGAACGTGAAGTAGGCGTCGCTGTAGTACCCGTCGCGCATCCGCCCGACGGGTAACTGGAACGTGGACGGCCTCAGGCGCACGCGGTCCGCGTCGCCGGTCATGTGCCGGCTCCGTCCTCCGGGCCGTCGGGCGGCAACGCGGCCGGCCGTGACGACCACACCATGCCCACGCCCACGAGGGCGAGCACCCCGAGGGCGATGCCGATGACGCCCGGCCACGCCGAGCCGCCGCCACCGACCCCGGCGGGCTCCGCGATGATCTCGACGGCGACGGCCGGCCCCGGGACGTCCGGACCCGTCTCGGGCGCCTGCGCGCCGTCGGCCTCGGGTGGACCGGTCCACTGCTTGACCGTGCCGTTGGTGAGTCCCTGCTCGCTGCGCCACACGGCGGTCCCCTCCTCGACGGGCGTGCCCAGGACCGCGAAGGTGGCGTAGCGGTCGGGCCGGATGAGGCCACCGGTCCACTCGGCGCCGCGCAGGCGGCCATCGGGCGCCGTCAGCACCCGCGTGGTCCACCCGGGGGTGTCGGCCACGGCGTACACGCCCCCCGGCGTGGGGAAGTGCACCCGCACGCGGTTGGTTGTCAGCCCGCCCTCCGCCGGCACCGTGATGGTGAACTCGGTGGACTCCCCACGCACGGCCTGGCCGGGCGACACCGAGATGTGCGCGGCGGCCGCGGCGGGCAGCACCGCCACGGTGAGCGCTGCGACGACGACGAGGCGGGCCCTCATGGGGCGACCGCCCCCGGGCCGTCCACCCGCAGGATCTCCTCCACCGCGGCGCGCCCGACCGCGAGCTGGGACGCATCGGGCTCGCGGGTGACGAACCCGGCCTGCAGTGCGTGGCCGGCCGCGTGGATGGTGCGCCCCACGGGGGTGCCCGGGTTGCGTTCGGCGAACGCGAAGGCCTCCACGGCCGCGCCGATGCCGATGGCCATCGCCACGATGCGGCCCAGCGCCCGGGCCCGGCGCGTCGGCAGCCGGCGGGCCACCAGATTGCCGGCGGCCGTGGCCAGCACGAGGGGCACCACGAGGTTGCTGCCGCACCGGTCGTGCTCCTTGGGGTCCGCGGCGTTGTCCGCGAGGCCCGCGGCGCCCGCCCGCTCATAGGCCGCGATGCTCTTGTGCTCCACGGCGTGCCAGGCGGCGGCATCCGATGACCGCAGCGCGACGAGCGCCGGTCCCAGGGCGAGGGCTGCGGCAACGGCCTCCTGCGCGAGGGCCGACCGGATGATGCGCCGCGCAACGAGGGTGGCCGCCATGGATCCCGCCATGAGGGGTCCGATCGGGCCGTCCTCCAGAGCGAGGCGTGCCTCGGGCAGCCCCCTCTGCGCGGCCGGCACCACCATGAGCATCTCGGCCATGCGGATGACGCCGCGCGCGAGGGGCACGCGTGCGAGCGGTCCGCGGGCGATGCGGGGGCGCGGCCCCGAGGCCACGATGGTGCGGCCCGCGTCGTCCACCACGGCGGCGGCCCAATGGCCCGGGCCGTGCACCAGCAGTCCGTTGGCGAGGGCCATGCCGCCCAGGCGCATGCGCGAGGAGTCGGGAGCCATCAGCGGTCCACGGTACCAGCGGCACGCCGGGTTTCGGTGCGCCGCTCCTGCGCCAGGCGACCGCCCTCATCCGACATGTCGGCGAAGGACATGAGGTCCGCGATCCCGGCGTGTCCGGCATCGTCGCGGATGGCCCGCAGCATGTCCCGGGCCACCCGGCGGTACGCGGCATGACCTTGCGGCTGGCTGCGCAGTTCGATCAGGTGCATGGCCTCGCGCGCGTTCATCCGCATCGTGAAGCGGATGCGGTGCGCCATCGTCACGGCGTATGGCGCCTCGTCGGGTACCCGGTCGAGAACCTCGCGCCACAGCGCGGCCGACGCCGCGTGCACCCGCGCGAAGTCGTCGGCGAGCCCTGCGGCGTCGATATCCGGGGACGGCTCCCATCCCAGGTCGGCTCCGAGGGGCTGGGCCTCGAGCGTGAGGATGCGGTGGCGCTGCAGGTCGCGGTATGCGCCGTAGTCGCAGGTGACCTCGAACAGGTAGGACGTCGCCTCGAGCGCGCGCCCCGGCCGTTCGCGCCGGTCGGCGCGCCCGGTCGCCCAGCGGGCCAGCGCCGCGCGCCGCTCCTCGTCGGTCATGGCCGCAACGCGTGCCGCCACCTCGTCCACCGGCTGGCCCGAGGCGGGCCAGAGCGCATGCGTGAGCACCCGCGCGTCCCCGTCCGGATCGTGGTCGAGCAGGCGGACCCCGGTACGAACCCCCGTGCCCGGCGCCGTTCCGGTGTCCCGGACCCCCGTGCCCGGCGCCATTCCGGTACCTGACACGGGCTCGGCGGGGCCGTCCAGCGCTGCCCACATCCGACCGGCGCGCTCCTCCGTCGCGCGGCGGTAGGCCCCCATGCGTTCGCCGCGGTCGGGGCGGTCGGTGCGGGTGAGGAAGTCCGGGATCACCTGGCGCAGCGCCGCCAGCACCCGATCGCCCACCTCGCGGGCCTCGGCCAGGGGGTGCGCACGCAGGCGGATGACCAGTGATTCCCACGCCTGGCCGGATGCGTAGACGCCGACGTTGGCCGTGGTGGCCGCGGGCAGCAGGCCGCGCACGGCGTCG
>SXQZ01000182.1 GCA_005792725.1 Actinomycetota bacterium | reverse complement strand
GAGGCCCCCGCGGGGTCGGCGCCCAGGCGCCGGTGAGGACCCCGCATCCCCCGGTCATGGTGGCGGCGATCGTCCCCGGCGCCCGGGCCTCCGGTGCGGGGTCATTGCGTGCCCCGGGCCCGCCCCGGGGCCCATCGGTAAGGCCGTGGACCCCGCTCCGCGGCCCCGTGGGCCGGCCCCATCGGGCGCGACGCAACGCAATCAGGGTCGTATTCCGGTCCGACGGGGTGTATTGGGATGCCCCGGCGTGCAATCCTCGGAAGTCCGGTTGACCGCGGTACGAAGGAAACGGACCGCCGCGGGGTGAATCCATGGCGGAAGGGGAGGGGGTGATGGGCACGTCCACCGACAATGAGCGGACCACCGGTGCGGATGACGGCACCCGTGCGACGGCGCGGCCCACGACCCTGCCGTACCCCGGCGCGCCCGAGCCGGTCCGCGAGCCGCGCGGCACCGTGGCGCTGGTCACCCAGGCGGTGCTCATGCTGCTCGGCGCGCTCGGGGCGTTCCAGATCGGCCGTACCGTGGACTTCGCCCGCGAGATCGGCGACCCGTGGCAGTACCTCGCCTACGTTGGTGCCATCGCGCTCGGGGCGATCATCGGGTGGACGATCGGGGGCGTGGTCGCCCGCTGGCTGCCGTCGCGCATGCGCGCCATCGATCGCGCCGCCGATCGGCGTTCGGCCGGTGAGCTCATGGTGGGCGCGCTCGGCCTGGTGGTGGGCCTCGTGGCGGCCGCCCTCGCCGGGGTCGCGGTGGCACGGCTGCCGGTCGTGGGGCCGTACCTGCTCCTGCCCGTCGTGTTGCTGGTGGCGTATGTGTTCACGCGCATCGCGGCGCGGAAGCACGCGGACATCCTGCGGCTGGTGGGCATCCGCTCGCGCAGTGCGTCATCGGTGCCCCCGCGGCTCATCGACAGCAGCGTGATCATCGACGGTCGCATCATCGACATCATGAACGCGCGGTTCATGCCCGGGCAGATCGTCATCCCGGCCTTCGTCGTGGATGAACTGCACCGCGTCGCCGACGCCACGGATCCCGAGAAGCGCCAGCGCGGCCGCCGCGGGCTCGACCTCGTGGAGGAGATCAAGGAGGCGGGCGGGCAGCGGGTGCAGGTGCGCACAGGCGACGTGCCGGGCGATGGCGTGGATGCCAAGCTGGTGAACCTGGCGCGTGACATGCGCGCCACCATCGTCACCACCGACTACGCGCTCAACAAGGTCGCGCGCATCCAGGGCATCGAGGTGCTCAACATCAATGAGCTTGCCAACGCCCTGAAGCCGGCGGTGCTGCCCGGCGAGACGCTGACCGTGCGCGTTATCCGGGAGGGGCGCGAATACGACCAGGGAGTCGGCTACCTCGACGACGGCACGATGGTGGTCGTGGAGGGCGGCCGCGGCCTGGTGGGCGGCGATGCCGCCGACGTCGAGGTGACCTCGGCGATCCAGAACCCGTCGGGGAAGATGGTCTTCGCCCGGCTGCCGGCCCCGGGGCGGTGAGGACCGGCGTCATCATCGTGGCGGCGGGGTCGGGCGAGCGTCTGGGGGCAGGCGTGCCGAAGGCCCTCGTGCCCGTGGCCGGATGGCCGCTGGTGGCGTGGTCGGTCCGCGCCGTGCAGGCGGCGACCGGCGTGAGCGCAATCGTGATCGCCTGCCCCCCCGGTCTCGAGGCCCAGATGGCGGCGGCCCTGGGGAGTGGCCCCCCGGTGCAGGCGATCGTGCCGGGCGGGTCGAGCCGGCAGCGCTCAGTTGCCAACGGGATCGCCGCCCTGCCCGGTGACGTCGAGGCGATCCTGGTGCACGATGCGGCACGGCCGCTCATCACCCCCGACCTCGTGGACCGGCTGACCGCGGGTCTGGCATCGTCGGATGCCGTGATCGCCGCCGCGCCCGTGGCCGACACCCTCAAGCGCGCGGGGACGGACGGCCGCGTGCAGGCGACCCTCGAGCGCTCGGGGATCTGGGGGGCCCAGACGCCGCAGGTGTTCCGTGCCGGGGTACTGAGGGCGGTGTTCGCCGAGGCCGACGAGGACGAGCTCGACGCGGCCACCGACTGTGCGGGCATGGCCGAGCGCCGGGGCATCGGGGTGGCGCTGCTGGACCCGGGGACCCCCAACTTCAAGGTGACGACCCCTGCTGACCTCCGCCTGGCCGAGGTGCTGCTGGGTGCGGTGCACATCGCGTAACCTGCCGCGCCGGTGCTCACCGACTACCACCTCCACCTGCAGCCCGACGGCCCCGGTGCCCGCGAGGCCGACCGTGCGCGCTGGGATGAGCACGGCGGGCCCCGGTCGGTGGGCTGGATCGGCCGCTACGTCGAGGCCGCGCGCGCCCGCGCGGTGGACGAGATCGCCATCACCGAGCACGTGCACCGGTTCCGCGAGGTGCGTCACTGGCACCCCAACCCCTGGTGGCAGGACGAGGCCACGGAGGACCTCGCCGGCCACTGCGCCGCGCTGGCCGAGGCACGCGCCGCGGGCATGCCCGTCCTCATCGGCATCGAGATGGACTGGATTCCGGGGCGGGTGGACGACATCCGCGCTCTGCTCGCCTCACAGCCATTCGACATCGTTCTGGGGTCGGTGCACTGGCTCGGCGACCTGGCTGTGGACCACCCCGACTACCCGTGCTGGGACGACCTCGGCCCTGAGGTCACCTGGGCGCGTTACTTCGACGAACTGGGGGCCGCCGCCGCCAGCGGGTTGTTCGACGTGCTGGCGCATCCCGACCTGCCCAAGGTCTTCGGCACGCCCATGCCACCGGTGCTCGCAGGCCGGCGTGACGAGGTGATCGTGGCGATCGCCGACTCCGGGGTGGCGGTGGAGTGCTCATCCGCCGGCCTGCGCAAGCCCTGCCGCGCGCTCTATCCCGACCCGGACTGGCTTGCCGCGTTCCACGCGGCCGGCGTGCCCGTGACGCTCGCGAGCGATGCCCACCGTCCGGAGGACGTCGCGCGCGACTACCCGACGGCCGTCGCGGCCCTGCGGGGGGCCGGCTATGAGAGCATCACGCGGTTCCAGGTGCGCGAACCCCGTCAGGTGGCGCTGTGATGGGAATCCGTGTGGGAACCGGCGTGAGGACGCGCCGCCGCGTGCCCCGTCCGGTGACGCGGTGATGGGCATCCGGGTGGGCCTCGGCGTGGATGCGCACCGCCTCGAACCGGGCGTGCCCTTGGTCCTGGGCCTCGTGGCGATCGACCACCCCACCGGGCTCGCCGGCCACTCCGATGGCGACGTGGTGGCCCATGCGATCTGCGACGCACTGCTGTCCGCGTCCGGGGGCCCCGACATCGGCGTGCTGTTCCCATCGGGCGCACCCGAATGGGCGGGCGTGACCGGCGCCGCCATGATCGCCCACGTGGGCGGGTGGATGCGCGGCGCGGGCGTGGAGCCCGTGAACGTGCACGCGGTCATCGTGTGCGAGCGGCCGGCGATCGCCCCTCACCGTACGGCGATGCAGGAGGCCCTCACACGGGCCGTGGGCGCGCCCGTATCGGTGCACGCGACCACCACGGATGGCATGGGCTTCACGGGCCGGGAGGAGGGCATCGCCTGTCAGGCCGTGGCCCTCGTCCAGGTAACGGCGTGAGCGTCAGGCTGCACTCGACGCTGACGGGCCGCGACGAGCACGTGCAGGCCGGCCCCGACGGGGTCATCGGCATCTACGCGTGCGGCCCGACGGTGTACTCGCGCATCCACATCGGCAATGCCCGCCCCTTCGTCGTCTTCTCCCTGCTCAAGCGGTATCTCGAGCGCCGCGGGCTCCGGGCGCGCCTGGTCATCAACGTCACGGACATCAACGACAAGATCTACGACGCCGCGCGCGCGGAGGGGACCCCGTCGCAGGATCTGGCCGCGCGCTGCACCCGCCAGTACATCGCCGACACCGACCGGCTCGGCCTGGGGCGCCCGGACGCCGAGCCCTTGGTCACCGATTGCATGCCCGGGATCATTTCGCTCATCGAGGACCTCGTGGAGCGCGGCCTCGCCGACCCGGCCGGCGGGGACGTGTACTTCCGCGTGCGCGCCTTCCCCGGCTACGGGTGCCTGTCGGGGCGCCGCCTCGACGACATGCCCGACACGGACCCGGGTGACCTCAAGGAGGACCCCCTCGACTTCGCCGTATGGAAGGGCGTGAAGGAGGGCGAGGACGCCTGGTGGGACTCACCGTGGGGCCCCGGGCGTCCGGGATGGCACATCGATTGCTCGGCCATGGCCGAGCGCGAGTTGGGCATGGCCGTCTCGGTGCACGGCG
>SXQZ01000181.1 GCA_005792725.1 Actinomycetota bacterium | reverse complement strand
GTGATGGTGCCGCCGATGTGGATCTTCAGGTCCGCATCGCACCCCGTGAGTGCCTGGGCCTCGGTGTTGACGGCGATGAACTCCACGCCGCGCACGCCGTGATCGATCATCCGGTTGACGGCGTTGGACCCACCGCCGCCGACGCCGATGACCTTGATGACCGCCAAGTAGTTGCTGCTCTCCACGACCCCGACCCTCCCCGGGTGGTCCGGATCCCCAACATGCGTTGCAGGGGCCTTGCACCCGTTTCGTCCGTTGCGACCCTAATCCTCCCCCGACATGGGGTCAACCTTGGGTTGAGGCCCCGACGCGCCCGGGGACGAGCCTCGACTATGGGTTGAGGGTTGTGCCGGTTCCCTCGCCCGGGCCGGCCGCCGCGTCGTCGGTCGCCGTATCGCCGGACGGGTCCGTACCGCCGTCCGTGGTCCCCGTTGCGTCCGTCGTGGAGGCACCGGCGGGGTCCGTCGGGATGGGGATCACCGCCGACCCGAGCATCGGCCGACGGGGATTGGCGATGTCGAGGTACGCGGCCTCGACCAATGCCGTGGGATCGGCCTGTGACAGCACCGCCACGAGCGCCTGGGCTTTCTCGGCGAGATGATCGGGAAGGCCGATCCGTAGCTCCAGCCCGTTCGCGAGCACGGCGAAAAGGCGTCCGTCCTCGAACCGCAGGTTTCGCAGCCGCCCGGCGATCTCGGGCGGCAGCCAGCCGATGAACCGCAGGGCGGCGCGCTGCCCCGGACCGACCAGGGCGCCGCCCGGCGGCAGGGCCTCCGTGACGATGACGGGGAGGCCCACCGTCGTCCCGGCCGCGCCCATCACCTGGCCGGATGGCGACAGCAGGTATCGCCCCCCGGACGGCACGGCCAGGATGGCCACGGGCTCGCCCATGGTGACGCTCACCGTGACCGACCGGGGCCAGTCGCGCTCGATGTCCACGTCGAGCACCCCCGGGAACCGGGTGAGGGCCCGCCGCATGTCGCCGATCGGAAGGCGGACCATCGACCCGGTGCCGGCCACGAGCGCGGCGGTCTCCTGCACGGCCGCGGTGTCCTTGCCGGTGTACCCCGTGACCGTCACGTTCGCGATACCGCACGCCGGTCCGCTGATGATCCACAGCACCAGCAGCAGCGCACCGATCACGACGACCAGCCAGTAGATGATGCCGCGCACCACCCGGTTGCCGGCGACGGACGCGGCGAACCCGGATACCGACGGGCGACGGGACGGGCGCCGACGTGGGCGCCGGGGCGGGCGCCCGCTGCCTCCGCGCGTGGACACCTAGGCGATCTCCGCCAGCGGCGGGGCGCCGATCCCCCGGACGGGGTGCAGGTAGCGCACCTCCGCGTGCAGCACCGGCCCCCCGGCCTCGCGCACCCGGCGCCGCGCCTCGTCCATGAGGGCGACCACGTCCGCCGCGGTCGCACCCGGCCCCGCCTCGATGAAGTTCGCGTGCACCGGGGAGATGCGGGCCTGCCCGATGACATGACCCTTGAGGCCCGCGGCCTCGATGAGGCGCCCCGCGGAGTCACCCGCGGGGTTCGTGAACACGCTGCCGAATGTCCTCACGCCCTGGGGCTGCGTGGAGCGCCGATGCGACCGCAGGTCGGCGAGCCGCCCACGGATGACCGCGGGGTCGCCCGGCGCCAGGGCGAACCCGGCCGCGGCCACCACCTGGTCCCCGGGGACGGATGTCGTGCGGTAGCCCATGGCGAGGTCGTCGCGCCCCACCCTCCGGCGACCCCCGGCATCGCACACCACGGCCCACTCCAGCACCTGCGACAGGTCCGACGAATACGCCCCGGCGTTCATCGCCACGGCCCCGCCCACGGTCCCCGGGATGCTCGCGCCGAACTCGAGCCCCGCGAGGCCCGCGGCGGCGGCGCGCTGCACCGCACGCGGCAGCGAGGCGCCTCCGCCGCACCACAGCGTGCGGTCACCACGCACCGAGATCGACGCGAGCCGGCCCGCGAGACGCACGACCATTCCCCGGAACCCGGCGTCGTCCACGATCAGGTTGGAGCCCCGGCCCAGCACGGCGACCGGGGCCCCGCGGTCACGCGCCCATGCCAGCGCGCCCGTGACGGCCCGGAACGACGTGCAGGTCGCCATGGCATCGGCGGGACCGCCCACCCGGATGCTGGTGAGGGGGGCGAGCGGGACGTCGCCCGCGATGACGTCGGGAGCCTCAGCCACCCGTGCCCCCCAGGGCCTCGAGCAGACGCGGGCCGAGCGCCGTGATGTCGCCGGCGCCCATCGTGAGCACCAGATCCCCCGCCCGGAGCTCAGGGATGAGCGCCGCCGGGACGTCGTGCAGGTGCGGCACGTCGAGCACCGCGTGGGGGCCGCGCACCGCACGGGTGACCAGCGCGCCGTTTACCCCCGGCTCCGGATCCTCGCGCGCGCCGTACACGTCGGTGACCACCACCACGTCGGCCGCGGAGAGGGCCTTCCCGAACGCGTTGGCCAACGCGCGGGTGCGGGAGTACAGGTGCGGCTGGAACACCGCGATGACCCGACCGGGGTGCTGGTCGCGCGCCGCGCGCAACGTGGCCGCCACCTCCACCGGGTGATGGGCGTAGTCATCCACCACCTGCACGCCCGCGGCCGTGCCCTTGTGCTCGAAGCGCCGGCCCACGCCCGCGAACGGCACGATGCGGGCGGCGGCCTCCGCCGGATCCACCCCGCACCAATCGGCCAGGGCCACGGCGCACGCGGCGTTGGTGCGGTTGTGTGCCCCGGGGGCGGCCAGCCGCAGCGGCACGGTGCGTGCGTCGGCGAGGACCAGCGCCTCGTCCGTCACGCGCGCCCATGCCCCCTCGGCATCGCCGACGAGGCGCACCTCACACGGGGCCGCGTGCGCCACCGACCGCGCACGGGCGTCCGGACCCACCACCAGCACGCCGTCCCCGGGGAGAGCGGCGACGAACCGCCGGAAGACATCCTCGACCTCGTCCACCGCGGCATAGGTGGCGTGGTGGTCGTGGTCCACGTTCAGGAGGATCGCCGCCTCGGGACGCAGCCCCAGCAGCGAGCGATCACTCTCATCGGCCTCGGCGCAGAACCACGGGCCGGGGCCCCACGCGGCCCCGGTTCCCTGCCCCCACGGGATCTGCGCGCCTACGCACACCGTGGCCCCGCCGAGCGCAAGGGCCAGCATGGCCGTGGTGGTGGACTTGCCGTGCGCCCCGGCCACCGCCAGCCCCCGATGGCCTTCCATCAGGAGGGCCAGGAGGTCTGAGCGGTGCCGCACGGGGACCCCCCGCGCACGCGCCGCGGCGATCTCGGGGTTGTCGTCCGCGATGGCGGATGACACGAACACCACGTCGACCCCCGCCGGGATGGCAGTGGCGTCGTGGCCCACCCGCACTGTGGCCCCGGCCGCCCCCAGGGCCGTGAGGGCCGGGCCGTCCTCGCGGTCGGTGCCCGACACCGACCACCCGGACCGCAGCGCGAGCAGGCCCAGGGCGCTCATGCCGGCCCCCCCCGCCCCCACCAGGTGGATGGACCGCCCGCGCACCGGTGGGCCGCGCCCTCCACAAGGTCGGCGATGCGCTCGGCGGCATCCGGCCGGGCCGCGGCGCGGGCCGCCGTCCCCATCACCTCAAGGCGGACGGGCTCGGCCAGAAGCGCCCCCACGAGTTCGCGCAGGCGATCACCCGTGCACTCCTCGTCGGTGAGCACGATGGCCGCCCCGGCCTCGGACAGCCACCGGGCATTGCCGGTCTGGTGATCGGCCGTGGCGTGCGGATAGGGCACCAGGATGGCCGCCCTCCCCACCGCGGCGAGTTCGAACACGGAGCCGCCCGACCGCGAGATGACCAGATCCGCGGCGGCGATGGCCTGCGGGAACTCGTCGAGGAACCCGTGCACGTGGTACCGGGGGCCTCCGCCTGCGGCCTCCACCCGTGCACGCACGTCCTCGGCGTTGCGGGCGCCCGCCACGTGAACCACCTGAAAGGGTGGCGTGGGGCAGAACGCAGCGATAGCGGCCTCGTTGATGGACCGCGCACCCTGGCTGCCGCCGGCCACCAGCACGCAGGTGGCCGTGGGGTCAATGCCCAGCCGCCGGCGGCCCTCCGCGCGCGTGGCCTCGCGCACCGCCCGGCCCACCGGTCGTCCGGTGACCACGTACTTGCGGCGGCG
>SXQZ01000180.1 GCA_005792725.1 Actinomycetota bacterium | reverse complement strand
GGTCAGGGCGTGTCGCGGGAGGGGTCACTGCTCGACCTGGGAATCGAGCACGACATCCTCACCAAGAGCGGCGCGTACATCTCGTTCGGTGACGACCGCCTCGGTCAGGGCCGCAATGCGGCGCGTGCCTTCCTCATCGAGCACGCCGACATGGCCGATGAGATCGAGCGCCGCATCCGCGACGCCGTCGGCATCAACCCCCCCGGGGGTCTTGCGGTGGACCCCGCCACGGGTGAGGTGCTCGATGCGGACGCCGCGGTGCCCGAGGAGGAGGTCGGAGCCCGCGCCGCATAGCGGATAGCATCCTCCCGATGCCCCGGTACCACCTGACCACCTTCGGGTGCCAGATGAATGCCCACGATTCCGAGCGGATGCGCGGACTCCTGGGGTCGCTCGGCTATGGCGAGGCGCCGGACCGCGATGAGGCCGACCTCATCGTGTTCAACACGTGCACGATCAGGGGATCGGCCGACGAGCGCTTCACGGGAAACCTCGGTGAGGCCCGGCGCATCAAGCGCGAGCGCCCCGATGTCGTCGTGGCGGTGGGCGGGTGCTGGGCGCAGGCGCAGAAGGAATCGGTGTTCCGTGACTACCCGTTCGTCGACATCGCGTTCGGCCCCGGTGAGGTCAACCGGCTGGGTGAGATGCTGGCCCGCGAGCGCCTCCAGGGGATCGGGGCGTTCACGTTCGACGGTCGTTTCAGCGGCGATCTCCCGGCGCTCCGTGAGCGCCCTCATCAGGCGTGGGTGCAGATCTCGGTCGGCTGTAATTGCGCCTGCGCGTACTGCATCGTCCCCGCCGTGCGCGGTCGCGAGCGCAGCCGTCCGGCCGCGGCGATCCTGGACGACGTGCGCCGCCAGGCCGCCGACGGCGTGGTGGAGGTGACGCTGCTCGGGCAGAACGTGAACGCCTACGGCCGCGACCTGCCCGCCGCCGGCCGCCCCTCGTTCGCCGGTCTCCTGCGGACGGTCGCAGAGGTGCCCGGGATCAAGCGCGTGCGGTACACCAGTCCCCACCCCAAGGACATCCGCGCAGACGTCATCGCTGCGCACCGGGACGTGCCCGAGGTATGCGAGCACATCCACCTGCCCGCTCAGTCCGGGTCGAGCCGGGTTCTCAAGGCCATGAGGCGCACCTATGACCGGGGGCGCTACCTCGATCTGGTGGGGCGGATCCGGGAGGCGGTTCCCGGCATCGCGCTGACCACCGACCTCATCGTCGGGTTCCCCGGGGAGACGGATGCCGACTTCGCGGACACGCTGTCACTGGTGCGCGAGGTGGGCTACGACGGCGCCTATACATTCGTCTACTCGCCACGGCCCGGGACCGAGGCCGGGGACCACATGCCCGACGACGTGCCTGCGGCGGTGAAGTCCGACCGCATCGCGGCCCTCATCGAGGTCGTCCACGCGACCGCCCGGCAGCGGATCGCGCGGCATGTGGGCGCTGTGGTGCCGGTGCTCGTCGAAGGGCCCTCGCGTACGGACAGCCGCCGGATGGCCGGCCGAAGCGACCACAACGTGACCGTCAACTTCCTCGGTCCGGCGGAGCCGGGCACGGTGGTCCCGGTCCGGATTGACGCGTCCACCTCCACCACTCTCGGGGGCACTGTGGCCGAGGTGGCCGTGCCGCTCGGCGCCGTCTGAGCGCGCCCCCCGAGGTGCTGGCCCTGTTCGGGCCGACGGCCGTGGGCAAGAGCGCCCTCGCGCATGCGCTGGCCATTGACCTTGGGGGGGAGGTTGTGGTGGCCGACCCCTACCAGCGCTACCGCGGCCTCGAGATCGCAAGCGACGCCCCCGGCGACGCCGCGATGGCAGAGGTGGGCTACCACCTCGTGCGCGACCTCGATCTCCACGATGAGGCGACCGCCGGCGCCTTCGCGGGAGAGGCCCATAAGGTGATTGACGGCCTCATCGTGGCGGGACGGGTGCCGGTCGTTGCCGGGGGCACCGGCTTGTACATGCGGGCGGCGCTGTGTGACCTCGACATGCGTCCGGCCCCACCCCGGGAGGTGCGCGAGTGGGCAGAGGCGCTGGCCGCCGATCCGCCTGCCGCACGGGCCCATTTGGCCCGCGAGGATCCCGCGGCCGCGGATGCGGTTGATGCCGCTAACCCGCGCCGGCTCGCGCGGGCGCTGGAGCGCGCCGCCACCGGCGCGCCGGTGGCGGTGGGCGACATCTGGCAGGCTCCGCTGAGGCGGCCGGCGCTCGTCGTGGGGGTGGACCGCCCCCGGGACGTGCTGTGGCCGCGCATTGAGAGCCGGGTCCGCCGCGAGCTGGCCGATGGACTCGTGGCCGAACTGAGGGCGGCGCTCGCCGACGGGGGGCTCGCCCGGGCCCCGGCCCAGATCATCGGTATCCGGGAGATCCGCGCGATTGCCGCGGGGCAGATGGATGAGGTGGGGCTGCCGGACGCCATTGCGACCCGGACCCGCCGCCTCGCACGCATGCAGGGCACCTGGATGCGGCGTATGCGGCCTGATGCGGTGATCGACCTCGGGGCGGGCCCCGCCACCGATGCGGTCCCGCGCATCGCCGCGCTGTGGCGGCGCGCCCGTGAGGGCGTCGGATAGCCTGCCGCCCCGTGGCTGACGGAATCCCATTCGAGAAGTGGCAGGGCCTCGGGAACCACTATGTGGTCACCGACGCCGCTGACTGGCCATTCCCCATTACCCCCGACCGCGCTCGCGCCGTGTGCGATCCCCACTTCGGGGTGGGATCGGAGGGGATCCTCGAGGTGGTGATGCCGGACTCCACGCCGCAGATGCGGGTATGGAATCCGGACGGCAGCATGGCGGAGAACTGCGGCAACGGCATCCGGATGGTGTCGCGGTACCTTGCCCTCCGGGGTCGGCTGCCCGCCGACGGGCGCGTCCTGACCGGTGCCGGTGAGGTGCGGGTGCAGGTTGCGGGATCGGTGGTCACCGTGGACATGGGGCGCGCCGTCTTCCCGGCCGGAGAGGCAGAGGAGGCGCTGGACACCGATGCGGGCGCGGTGCTTCTGGCCGCGGTGTCGATGGGGAATCCCCACGCGGTCATCCGGCACGCTGATCCCGACGCCGTGGTTGCCACGCTCGGTCCGCTCATTGAGCGCTCGGCGCGCTTCCCGGGGCGCACGAACGTCGAGTTCATCCGGCGCGACGGCCCCGGTGAGATCACCATGCGCGTGTGGGAGCGCGGGGCCGGGGTCACCATGGCCTGCGGGACCGGCGCCTGTGCCGCGGCCGTTGCCGGAGTGCGCCTCGACGGGTTGGAGAGCCCCGTCACGGTGCACCTGGCGGGCGGCGACCTCATCATCCATGTGTCCGACGACCTCGGCGTGACCATGACGGGTCCGGCCGAGCCCATCTACGCCGGCCGGCTCTCCCCGGCCCTCACGTCACGACTGGAGTCCATGTGAGTACCCGTCCACTCGGCGCATCGCGCCTGGGGCTCCTGCCCCCCTACCTGTTCGCCGAGATCGAGCGCAAGATCGCCGCGAAGCGCGCGGAGGGCATTGACATCATCTCGCTGGGGATCGGTGATCCCGACACCCCGACCCCCGACCTGGTCGTGCGGCGGATGCAGGACGCGGTCGCGGACGCCTCCACCCACCAGTACCCCTCGAACCGCGGGCGGGAGTCATTCCGCAAGTCGGTCGCTGGCTTCTACGAGCGCCGGTTCGGCGTTCCGCTGGACCCCGACCGGGAGATCATCCCGGCCCTGGGCGCAAAGGAGGCCATCGCCAACCTCAACCTCGCCCTGCTCGACCCGGGCGACGTGGCTCTGGCGAGCGACCCCGGGTATCCCGTGTACACCATGGGCCCGCTGCTGGTCGGGGCCGAGCCGGTTCCGATGCCGCTGCTTCCGGAGCGGGGGTTCACGCCGGACTTCGATGCGATCCCGGGTGACGTGCTGGACCGCGCGCGAATCATGTACCTCAACTACCCCAACAACCCGACCGGGGCGGTGGTGGAGGACGACCTGTTCGAGCGCGCTGTGGCCCTGGCCCGCCGCCACGACGTCATCATCGTGCATGACAACGCCTATTCGGAGATCACCTACGACGGCTATGTGGCGCCGTCGTTCCTCGCGACCCCCGGCGCCCGCGAGGTGGGTATCGAGGTGTTCTCGCTGTCCAAGACGTACAACATGACCGGCTGGCGCAGCGGCGCAGTCGTGGGTAACGCCGACATCGTCGCTGCTTACTGGCAACTGAAGACGAACCTCGACTCCGGGATGTTCGAGGCCGTCCAGGAGGCCAGCGCCGCGGCGCTCGACTCCGACCAGGCCTCCGTGCGCGGAATGTGCGAGATCTACCGCCGCCGCCGCGATGTGCTCGTTGACGCCCTGAGGGCCATCGGCCTTGATCTCACCCCGCCGAAGGGGGCCATTTACGTGTGGGCGCGCGTTCCGTCGGGCGAGACGAGTGCGTCGTTCACCGAGAGGGTGCTGGAGGACGCCGCCGTGGTCATCACGCCCGGGTCCGCCTACGGGCCCAGCGGCGAGGGCTTCGTGCGCATGAGCCTGACCGTGCCGGATGACCGCCTCATGGAGGCCGCGGAGCGTATCTCCCGTCTCGTCAACCCCTGACATCCCGTTCCTGCGGCTGAGCCCGCACGCGGTCATCCCGGGCAGGGCCCACCCGGGGGATGCCGGGTTGGACCTCGCGGCCGCCGAGGCGGTGTCGCTGGGCCCGGGTGAGCGGGCGGCCGTGCCCACCGGCTGGGCTGTGGCGGTCCCGCCCGGGATGGCCGGGCTCGTGGTGCCGCGCTCCGGCAATGCCTTACGCCACGGCCTCACGGTGGCCAACGCCCCGGGGCTGATCGATTCCGGCTACCGGGGCGAACTCAAGGTCATCCTCATCAACCTCGGGCCGGACCCAGTGGACATCGGCGTGGGCGATCGCATCGCGCAGTTGCTGATCATGCCGGCCCCCGCGTGTGCGGTGGTCGAGGCGGATGAACTCCCGGACTCCGACGGCCGGGGCGAGGGGGGGTTCGGCTCGAGTGGGTCCTAGCCCCGATGGTCGGGATCGGGTGGTGCACGGTGGGGATGCCGCCTACGACCCATAGACCGTCGCGACCAGGTCGGCGTCCACCGCCACGACGGGGCAGGTGCAGGTGGTAATGGCCGGCGGGGCGGGGCTGACATGGTCGGCAGTCGCGGTGCACCTGACCACCACCGTTCCGAAGGGGTCGGTCACCGTGATGCACACGCGGCTCCCGGTGGGGACGGTCCCGGCGCCGGGCGCGACGGTGTCGCAGGATGTGGCATGAACGACGGCGCCCGTGGGATCCAGCGTGCCGATCGCGATGGGGCACGTCCCCCCCGGCCCGCAGGATCTGATGGGGAGGGGCCGGGGCACCGCGCCGGCGACCGTGCCCCCCGATGCTGCCGCACGGATGCCCGGCACCAGGCGGGTCCGCGTCCACGGCCGCCCCGGGATGTGGAGGTCGGCCGCCGTGCGGGCGGGTCGCGCCCCGGGCGTGCGGACCCGGGCTAGGCCCGGCGACCGATGAGCGGCTCCTCGCGGTCCCCACGGGCCCGACCGGCGGATACGGCGTGCGCCGCGCGTTCCAAGGAGTCGTCGAGCGGCTCGAGTGGCACGTCGTCCCCTGTGCGGTGGGCCAGAGCCCACCGGAGAACGGTGTCGGCCACCCATGGGTTGCGCGGCAGAAGCGGGCCATGCAGGTAGGTGCCGATGGCGCGCAGGTGGACCACCCCCTCGGTCCCGCTGGCCCCGTCGTTGCCGAAGCCTGCGATGACGCGCCCGAAGGGCGTTGCGCCGGGGCCGAGCCGGGTGCGGCCCGCGTGGTTCTCGAACCCGGCCACCTCGTGGGGCTCGCCATCGAGGGTTGCCGTGATGAGCACGTCGCCGATCAGTCGGGTGGGGCCGGCGACGGTCTCGGCGTCCAGCAGCCCGATGCCGGGCATGGCGGATCCGTCCACTCCCATGTACCCCCGGCCCGCCAGTTGGTAGCCACCGCACACCGCGAGCAGCGCGGCTCCGTCGGCAACGGCGGAGACGATGGCTGCGCCCTTGGTGCGCACGAGGTCGGCCGCGACCAGCGCCTGGTCGCGGTCCTGCCCGCCCCCGAGGTAGTAGAGGTCGTGAAGGCCCGGGGTGACGGGCTCCCCGAGCCCGGCCGACCGGACCTCCAGGGAGAGCCCGCGCCACTCGAGCCGCCGGCGGAGCACGGCGATGTTGCCGCGGTCCGCGTAGATGTTCATCTCGTCG
The DNA here is from genome assembly GCA_005792725.1 of Actinomycetota bacterium. Taxonomy (GTDB): domain Bacteria; phylum Actinomycetota; class Thermoleophilia; order Miltoncostaeales; family Miltoncostaeaceae; genus SYFI01. The sequence continues at coordinate 2,181 of SXQZ01000180.1, read as the reverse complement.
GGGTAGAGGTGGCAGAGGCGCACGGTCCCCGGGGGCCCGGGGCTCACGCGCGCCCTCCACCGTGCCGGAAATCGCGTCGGAGGCGGTGCGATGCCCGTCGGGTACCCATCATCACCCGGACCTCCCCAAGCGCCAGACATGCCGCTCCGAGTTGTCCGACAACGGCTCGCCGTGGAAGCCACCCGCTGCCTCCAACACCATGAGACCTGCGCGTTCCGCGAGACGGGGGATCTCGTCGGGCGCGTACATGTGCAGGTGATGGAGGCGCTCGACGGCCGTGCGCGTGCCACCCGGGTGCACGCGGGCGATCATGATGCGCATGCGCACGTCGCCCGTGTCCGCGTTGACCGTCTCGAACCGGGCCGTGTGGACCAGCCGGTCCCCGGTCCCGGGATCCAGCGACGAGCCGGTGTCGAGCACCTCCCCCAGGATGTCGCCGATGGCCGGGAACGCCGGCAGGGCGAGGTCGAAGATCATCTCCCCACCGGGGCGGAGGGCCGTGGCGGCCCTGGAGAGGCATGCCACCTGCTCGTCCTCGGACCGGAGGAGTTGCAGGGTGTTCATCGCCGCCACGATCAGGCCGGCGTCCACGATGGGCAACGTTTCGGTCATGGACCCGAGAACCGGGTGCACCTGATCCCCCACGCCGGCGGCAGCCGCCCGCTCCGCGATGACCATGAGCATCTCGGGGTCGGTGTCCACCGCCCAGACCTCGTGCCCGCGCTGGGCCAGCTGCACGGTTACCCGCCCGGCCGCGGCGCCCAGATCGCACACCGGCCCCCCGAGCCGGTCCGCGTGGGCCTCCCAGAAGCCCGCGTCCTCGTCGTAGTGGGCGTGCTCCGCCATGAACCCGCGGGCGGGGGTGATGGCCTGCGCCGGGCGGTCAGCCACCGGACCAGAACTCCCCGGCCGCGCCCCGGGCCACGAGGCCGGCCCGGATCTCATGCATCGCCGTGTAGGTGGGGAGCACCTCAAGGGTGCCCCCGGCCGGGACCGCCCCCAGGGCCTCGGTGAGGGCGGCGTCGTGGTCGGGCTGGACGCGCACGCGGTCCATGTCCATCCCGCCGTAGCGGAAGCGGAGCGCGAGCTCGTGGGCGCGGTCGCCGGTGACCGTGAGGCGCCGCACCCGGGGCAGAAGCGGCTCCCAGTCCACATCCCACACCCACGAGACATCCCGGCCGTCCGCGGTGCGGTCGTTCAGGGCCACGAGGAGGTGGTGGGGGCCGTCGTCGAGGAGGAGGGTCCGCAGGTTCTCGTTGACGCCCGCCGGGTTCTTGGCGAGCATGATCACCACCTCGCGGCCGCTCACGGCAATCCGCTCGGACCGGCCGAACGCGGCGGGCACCCGCGAGATCGCATCCGCGGCCCGGGCGGCGGGCACGCCCATCGCGATCGCGGCGGCGAGGGCCGCCGCCGCGTTGAGGACGTTGTGCAGGCCGGGCAGCGTCAGGGTGAGGGCGACATCGCCCTCGGGGGTGCGGATTACGGGGTTCGCACCCCGGGTCCCATCCAGGCCGGCGGACACAACGGCGACATCGGGGGAGGGCCGGGAGGCGCCGCACCCGTCGCACGACCATTCGCCGAGGTGGCCGAGCCAGACGTGCCGGTACCCCAGCGCCCTGCCGCAGGCACGGCAGCGGGTGGAGTCCGAGGCGTGCGGAAGGGCAGGGGTCGCGACGGCCGGATCGTTGATGCCGAACCACGTGACCTCCGCGCCATCGGGGGGGAGGGAGGCGAGAAGCGGATCGTCACCGCACACGATCAGGCGGGGAACGGGGGACATGCCCGCGAGCATGTCCGACCACCGGTCGGCAATCATCTCCATCTCGCCGTAACGGTCGAGCTGATCGCGGAAGAGATTCATGAGCAGGACAGCGTCCGGCGACACCCCGCGGGCGACCGCGGGCAGGGCGGCCTCGTCCACCTCGAATACCCCGGCCGCGCCCGATCCGGCCCGTGGGGCGTCCCCGGCGAGCGCCGTCGCCACGCCACTCATGAGGTTGGCGCCGGCGGCGTTGGTGACGACCCTCCGGCCGGTGGCCCGCAGGGCGGCCGTCAGGAGCCGGGTGGTGGTGGTCTTGCCGTTGGTCGCCGACACCAGCACGGTGCCCCCGTCGAGGTTCGACGCAAGGTCCCGCACTGCCCCGGGGTGGATACGCAGCAGCACGTGGCCCGGCAGCG
>SXQZ01000179.1 GCA_005792725.1 Actinomycetota bacterium | reverse complement strand
ATCGCCGAGCCGCCCGAGGCCCCGGACCTCTCGGCCGGCGTGCCTCCGCCCATCGTGTCCGCGGCGCCGCCGGCGTTGGCGGCGGTGCCGGACCCCGGGTCCGGACCGCCCGGCAATGCGTCATCCGAGGACACCCAGGGGGACGGGTCGCCGGGTGAGGCATCCACCCGCCTCTTCAACGTGGAGACGGACCGGGGCCCGTCCGACCCGGACGGCGGCTCCGCCGCATAGGCGGGCGCGCCCGGTGATCACGGGCGCGGTTGCGGCGGGCAACCCGCTGTCCGCGCGCGCCGGGGCCCGTGCCCTGGCCGCAGGGGGAACCGCCACCGACGCGGTGATCGCGGCGGCCCTGGTGTCGTCCGTGGCCGAGGCCGTGCTCACCGGCCCGGGCGCCGGGGGGTTCCTGATGGTGCGCCCGCCGGGGGGCCCCGCGACGGTGCTCGACTTCTTCGTGGCCGTCCCCGGGCTGGGACCGGATGGGCGGCGGCTCGACCCCCGCGACCTGCATGCGTTCACCGTGCCGTTCGGGACCACCGAGCAGGTGTTCCACATCGGCCCGGCCTCGGTGGCCGTGCCGGGCCTGCTGGCGGGGCTTGATGAGGCGTCGCGCCGTTTCGGCCGGCTGCCGCTGGCCGACCTCGTGGCGCCCGCCGTCGCACTCGCGCGTGAGGGCGTGCCGGTGGGCGAGGAGGCCGCCTACCTGCACCGCATCCTCGAGGAGATGCTCGCCCACACCCCGGCGAGTGCCGCGCAGTTCACACCCGAGGGGAGGGTCGCCGGCCCGGGGACGACCCTGGTCTTCCGGGACCTCGCCGAGACGCTCGAGCGATTCGGGCGTGAGGGCGCCGCCTGTCTGTACGAGGGCGCGGTGGGGAGGGAGATCGTGCGGTACCTCTCGGTCACCGGGGGACTCGTGACGGAGGATGACCTGAGGGCGTACGCGGTGGTGGAGCGGCGCCCGCTCGCGGTGCGGTTCCGTGACATGACCGTGCTCACCAACCCGCCGCCCTCCAGCGGGGGCGTGCTGATCGCCGCGGCACTCGACCACCTGGGGCGGATGCCCGTGCCGGAGGGCGACGACGCCTTCTACGCCGGCATGGCCGCGGCGCAGGCCGCCGCCAACGCCATGCGCGGCCCCGGGTTCCATGAGGGCATGGGTGACGAGGGGTTCCTCGAGCGGTTCTGGGCCGCGTTGCGCGACGAGGGCGCGTCGGGTCGGCCACCGTCGCGGAAGCCCACCGGCACCACCCATGTGAGCGCGATCGATCCTGAGGGCGGCATGGCGAGTCTCTCGTCATCCAACGGATCGGGCTCGGGTGTGGTGGCTCCGGGCACGGGTGTGCTGCTCAACAACATGCTGGGCGAGAGCGACCTCAACCCGGCCGGCTTCGGGTCGCTGCCGCCGGGCCTGCGCATGACGTCCATGATGGCCCCCACGATGCTCCTGCGCGACGGCGAGCCCTTTGCCGCGCTCGGATCGGCGGGGTCCAACCGGCTGCGCTCAGCGATCCTCATGGTGGTCGCCCGCATGGTGGACCAGGCCGACGGACCCGGGGCGGCGGTCGGGCGGCCGCGCATCCACCACGAGGGCGGCGGGGTGGACGTGGAGGGCGGTGTGCCGGCGGGCGCAATCGCGGCGCTGGAGGCCGACGGCTTCGACCTCCGCCTCTGGACCGACGCGAGCCTGTACTTTGGCGGCGTGTCGGTTGCGGCGGTCGGTTCCGGCGGGCTGGCGGCCGCGGGAGACCCCCGGCGGGGCGGCGGCGCGGCCGGGGTGGACGACGGGGGACGGGTGGTGGACCTGTGAGTACGCGCACAGTGACGGCGGGGGGTCGCGAGTTCGAGTTGGTGGCCGAGCCACCGCGCACGTCCCTGACCGACGATGCACACACCCTGTGGGGGTTCAACGTCACGGTGCGCGAGGGCGGCGAGGTCGTGGCCATCAAGACGTGCTTCGTCGGGCGGGTCACCGTGCAGGCCCGGCACCCGGAGGCGCTTCAGGGCACTGCGGAGGACATTGCGGGGGTGGTGCACCGGTTGGCCTTCGACCGGATTGCGGAGGGTCTCGCCGCGGGCGAGGTGGACGACGCGCTGGTCTTCGCGTAGGTACCGCGACCACTCACGCGCGGCCGCGGATCCCGCCGGGCCGGCGTCGGCGTGCACCCGGCGTCCGCGGAGCCACCACGGCACGCCGCCGTCCTGCGGGGTGTCACATCGGGGGGTACCTCTTCACGGCACGCCGGGTTACCGCCGGACCGGCGGGCCCGGCGCCCACAGGGACTACGGCGCCCGCGTGCCCCGGGGCGCCGGCGCCATCCCGCTGATGGCCACCGCCACCGCAACGGCGTCGGTGCGCTCGCCGTCGGGCGCCTCGTCGGCGATGCGCCACGCCTCACGTGACGCCCACCGAAGGCGCTCGGCCTCGTCAGGGGAACCCTTCGCATCCCGCGCCTGCTCCATCAGGCTTCCGAGCACCCGCGCGCGCTCGGCGGCGGTGAGGTCCTGCTGGGTGTACCCGCCGCCCTGGCGCATGAGGACCCAGAAGACGAACAGCAGCAGCGGGATCTTGATGCCGAGGAACACGATGAGGGCACCGATGGTGAGGGCCTCGGGCCCCATGGCGGCACCGGCAAACGACGCGATGACCGTGCCGAGGACCACGGCGACCGCCAGCACGGCGACCACGGCGAGGGCCCGCACCCCGTGCAGGTCGCCCTCGGTGTCGTAGAACAGGCGCACCACCCACGACTCCCGGGCGGCCTGCGCACGATCCTCGCGTCGGAACCCCATCGGTGCCGACGCTAGCACCGCCCCGTCAACCCGGGGGCAGTACTCGCCCGGGGGTGCCCCCGGCATCGACGGGAGCCCCGTCGTGTACCTCTCGCCGCACCATCCCGAGGGCCATCCACCCGTGCCCCGGCACCTCGGCGATGCTCGTGACCTCACCGGCGGGTCCCGCATCCCCCGTGATCACGGCACCGGTCGCGACGGGTCCTTCCAGCGCGATGCGTGCGAGCCGCCGGTTGGGGCGTCCGCGGTAGTGCAGGCGCGCCACCGTCTCCTGCCCGAGGTAACAGCCCTTGCCGAACGACACGGCGTCGTCAAGCCGCGCCTCCTGGACGAGGGTGCCGTCGCCGGTGTCCACCCCGATGAGCGGCGCACAGCGCTCCACGCGCAGGGCCTCGAGCACGTCGTCGCGCGCCAGTGCGATACCGCGCCCGGCGGCGATGGCGGCGGGGTCGTCGGCAAGGACCTCGATGGTCCCGGGAATCGCTCCGGGGACCGTGAGCTCCCCCGCGCCGGCGAGCACCGGTGCGAGATCGGCGGTGGCCACGAGCACCAGGGCATCCTCGGGCCCCATCACCTCGGCGTGCTCCGACACGTGGTGGGCGGCAATCACCGCGACGCCATCCCGCGCCGGCGGCGCATCCAGCAGTAGTGTGTACTCATCGTCGCCCGTGCGCGCCACCGCCATCTGCGCGACCACGTGGCCGTGGGTGGTGAGCACCAGGGCGCGCGTGGCACCCCCCACGCCCAGCGCGGCGACGTCGGCCGTGAGCAGCCCGTGGAGGAGCGCACCGGCGTCGGGCCCCTCGATCCAGGCGATACGCCGGGGTCGCACGACCGCGACCCGCCCCGTCATGGCAGTGCGACCTTGCCGTTGGTGCGCGCCCGGGCCGCTGCGATGCGCTCGCGGTCGGCGCCCTCGAGCGCCGCCGTCAGGATGTCGCGCACCATGTGCAGGCGCTCCGCCTCGTTGCGGCAGTCGAGCAGGGCCTGCTTCGGCTCGGCCGGCATTTCGATCATCCCGGCGATGGCGTAGGACAGCGGGATGTCCTCACGGATCGGTGGCGGAGGCGACGACCCCGCCACTTCGGCGACCAGCCGGGCGAACAGGCCGGTGACGGCGGCACGGTCCTCATCGGTGGCCGGGGGCACGGTGTCGACGACCGCCACGACCCGGGCCGAGATGTACATGCGCCCGGGTGTCTCCCCGAGCACCCGGACGACGCGCTCGCCGACCACGCTCACGTTCATGCGTCCGTCCACGAAGCGCCGTCCCAGGCTGATGAACCGGGCGCTGCATCCGATCGGGGATGCCCCCTCCCCGTAATCCTGGAGGATCACGAATGGGCGATCGTCGAGCACGCAGTCGGCGAGCAGCTGGCGGTACCGGGGCTCGAACAGGTGGAGGGGTGCGCGCTCGCCCGGGAGCACGACGAGCCCGAGTGGGAAGAGGCCGAGGTCATCCGATTCCGGCATGGGCGGCGAGTGTAGCCTCCGCCCCGTGCACGACGCACCGCGCCTCGACCCCGCCCTGGTACGCCCGGCCCTGGCATCCGTGCAGCCGTATGTGCCGGGTCGTCCCCTGTCCGACCTGCGGCGTGAGCTGGGCGACGTCCCCATCACGAAACTCGCCTCGAACGAGGGGCCATACCCGCCCTTCGCGGCCGCCCGGGAGGCCATCGCCACGGCCGCCGGGGAGCAGAACCTGTACCCGGACCCGGGCGCGTGGGCGCTACGCGATGCCCTGGGCGGGCGGCACGGGATCGACCCCGGCCGCATCCTCATCGGCAACGGGATGGACAGCCTCATCCGGTCGCTCGTGATGGCCATGCTCGATCCCGGCGACGAACTCGTGATGGGCTGGCCCTCGTTCATCTCGTATCGTCAGGGCACGCTCGCCCAGGGCGCCACCTGCACCTCCGTGGCGCTCGCACCCGATGGCGCGTACGACCTGGACGCGCTGGCCGGCGCAGTCGGGCCGCGCACCAAGATCGTCGCGGTGGTGAGCCCCAACAACCCCACGGGGGGCGCGGTCGGCGCCGGCGCCCTGACCGGGTTCCTGGATTCCCTTCCCCCGCACGTGCTTCCCGTGCTCGACGAGGCCTACTTCGAGTACCTGCCCGACGGCGGCCACGACGGCATGGCGCTCGTGCGTGACGGCCGCTATCTCGTGGTGATGCGGACCTTCAGCAAGGCGTTCGGGCTCGCCGGCCTGCGCGTGGGCTGGATGGCGGGGCCGCCGGGGCTGGCAGAGGCGCTGGCACCGGTGCGCAATGCCTTCGACGTCAACGCCGTCGCCCAGGCGGCGGCGTTGGCATCGCTGGCGGATGCGGCGGCGGAGCTGCCGCGCCGAATCGGCGAGGTGCGCGCCGAGCGGGCGCGCATGGCCGACGGCCTGCGCGCCCTGGGGCTGGACCCGCTTCCGTCCGAGGCGAACTTCGTGTTCTTGGAGGTCGGCCCCGAGCGCGCCCGGGCCATGGACCTCGCGCTCACCGCGCGTGGGGTGATCGTGCGACCCACGGGTGGGTTCGGTGCCCCCGGCGGCCTGCGGATCACCGTGGGCACGCCCGAGCAGAACGACCGGCTGCTCGATGCGATGCGTGCGGTGCAGGAGCCGGTGCCGTGACCCCCGGGCAGGTGGTGGACGGGGTGCTGGCGCGGCGGCGCCGGGCCATCGGACGGGCCATCACCATGGCCGAAGCCTCGGGGCCCGACGGCCGCGCGGTGGTGAGGGCCCTGCACCCGCGCGCGGGCCGGGCCATGCGCGTGGGCATCACCGGATCGCCGGGCACCGGCAAGAGCACCCTCGCCGCCGCGCTGGTGCGGCATCTGCGCGCGGCGGACCGGACCGTCGCCATCGTCAGCGTGGACCCCACCAGCCCCTTCACCCGGGGCGCGCTCCTGGGGGACCGCATCCGGCTGGTGGATCACTTCCTGGACGACGGCGTCTTCATCCGCTCCATGGCCAGCCGGGGTCATCTGGGCGGAGTCGCCGAGGCCACCGACGACGCCGTGACCATCCTCGACGCGGCGGGCTTCGACGTGATCATCGTCGAGACGGTGGGTTCCGGCCAGAACGAGGTCGAGGTGCAGGCCCTCACCGACAGCGTCATCCTCGTGCTCATGCCCGGCAGCGGCGACGCGATCCAGGCCATCAAGGCCGGGGTCATGGAGATCCCCGACGTCATCGTCATCAACAAGTGCGACCGCCCCGGCGCCGACATCCTCGCGGGCGAGGTCACCTCGGCGCTGACCCTCGTGCCGTCCGCCGGGTGGGTGCCGCCCGTCCTGCTCACGCAGGCGCTCGAGGGGCAGGGGGTTTCCGAGGCCTGGGAGGCTGTGGAGCGCCACCGGGCCGACCTTGCGGCCACGGGCCGGGCGGGTGACCGCGCCCGTGACGGAATGCGGCGCCACCTGCGCTCGCTGGCGATGGAGCGGATGGCACGCGACCTCGATGCCCGCACCGACCCCGCCCGGCTCGACGCCCTCGTGGCGCGCGTCGTGGCGCGTGAGATCGATCCGTCGGCCGCGGTCACGGCTATCCTCGCGCCCGCACCCGACGAGGAGGCGTGATGTCACGCGACCCGCGTCCGCCCCGCCGGGCCGACGGCAGCAACGGAAAGACGATCGTCGCGGTCGCTGCGGGCATCCTGCTGGTGTGGTTCATCATCGCCAACTCCCAGCAGGTGCAGGTGACGTGGTGGGTCTTCGACACCTCCACCAGCCTCATCGTGGTCATCCTGATCGCGGCCCTGCTGGGCGCGGGAATCACCTACGTCATCACCCGCAGGCGCCATGCCCCCTCACGCGACCGGGACGGTGCCGACGGGTCCGGGGGGGACGGCGCATGAGCACCGATCGGGCGCCGCTCTCACGGGACCGTGTGGTGGAGGCCGCCCTGGCCGTCATCGACCGCCAGGGCATCCAGGGGTGCAGCATGCGGGCCGTGGCCGGCGAGCTCGGGGTCGAGGCGATGTCGCTCTACCACCACGTGCCGGGCGGCAAGGCCGAGATGCTCGACGGCGTGGTGGCCGTGGTGCAGACCGAGTTCGTGGAGGGCCTTCACCTCACGGGCGACTGGCGGGTTGACATGGACGCCTTCGCCCGGGCGTACCGCGCGGCGCTGAAGAGCCACCCGAACGTCGTGGCCATGATCGCCGCGCGCCCCTCGGTGGCCTACCGCAGCAGCACGACCCTCGTGGGGGCGCTGTTCACGGCGATGGAGGACGGCGGGTTCCCGCGCGACGATGCCCTGAGGGCGGTGCGGGTGCTGTCGCGCTGGACGATCGGCTTCACCCTGGGTGAGGCCTCGGCCCTCGAGGACGGCGAGCAGGCCGCGGAGTTCGACGAGCCCCTGCTGGTGGAGGTGTTCAGCGACATCGCCCGTGGCGAGGACGACGTGTTCGAGTTCGGCCTCGAAGCCCTGCTCGACGGCCTCGAGGCGCGCCTCAGCGCCTGATCACCACCCGGGCGGGGGCGGCCTCGCCCCCGGCGAGGCGCAGGGGCAGGCACAGGAGGTCCCACTCACCGGTGTCCGCCGCGGTGAGGTCGAGGCCCTCCAGAACCACGACGCCCGCGTCCAGCAGCACATGATGCGTCGGCATCGGGTCGTGCGCGGACGCGATGGAGTCGCCGTCGGTGCCCACCAGCACGATGCCGCCATCGCGCAGGCGGGCCGCCGCGTCGGGGCGCAGCCCCGGGCCCCCGGTGCGCACGCCAAAGCGCATCAGCAGCCGCCGGGTGCCGGGCGGCATCGCCAGGCGGTCAAGATCATCGGCGCCGAGGTCCCCGGGTGCCCAGGTGCCGTCGGCCACCCACGCCGGGCCGAGCATGGCCGCCAAGGGGAGCGCATCCACCGGCATCGCCCCGGGGCGTGCGTGCCGGGGGGCATCCACGTGGGTCCCCGCGTGGGTTCCCATGGACAGCCGCGACACGAGGGCCGGATCACCCCACGTGGGGTCGGCCACGACCTCGATGTGCACCTCGGGGTCTCCCGGATAGACCTCCATCCCATGCTCGATGGGCCGGGTGATGTCGAGGATCGTCACCGTGCCCGCACCGTGACGTCGCCCGCGGATGCGTTGGCGATGATCGCCCGGCTCGCCGACGGGGTGTCCACCAGCCCCTCCAGGATCACCGATCCGGTACCGGCGGAGGCGTCGATGCGGTAGGGCCCCGGGGGCACCACGATGGTGACGCCGCCCGCCGTGGTGGATGCCTCGATCCGGGCCGGGGCGATCTCGGCCTCCACCCGCACGTCACCGGCGGTGCTCGACGCCCGGATGTCATCCGCGCGCGAACGCAGCACCGCCACGCCCCCCGCCGTGCTCTGGGCGACAACGGCGCCCGAGGTGCCCGTGACCATCACGGATCCGGCCGTGCTGACGGCCCGTACGGATGCGGAGGGCGGGGTGACCACGTCGAAATCCACGGAGCAACCCGTGAGTACCCCGAGCGTGGGGCAGTCGGTGTCCAGCACCACACGCCCCGCCGCGGATGTGGTCGTCACCTCGGGTGCGAAGAACGCGAAGCCCTTGGTGATGCGCGCGGTCAGGACGTCGTCCGGGCCGCCGTCCACCGCCACGCTGCCCGCGCCGGTCTCCACCGACACCTCCGTGATGGGGGCGGGTGACGAGAACACGTCGGTGACCTCGGTGCGCGCCACCGTGCGCATGAACAGGTAGGCGATGCCCGCGGCGATCGCCATCATCACGATGAGGGACAGGAGGCGCCTCACCGCAGGTGCGCGACCCGCCGGGCCACGTCGGCGGCCAGCCGCACGCCGAAGCCGGATGCGTGGTCGCCCTGCATGGCGGTTCCCGCCACGTCAACGTGGCACCACGGCCGTCCCTCGGTGAAGTCGCGCAGGAACCGCGCGGCGTAGACGGCACCCGCCTGGCGCTTGCTCGCGGAGTTGCGGAGGTCGGCCACCGGGCTGGCCACGAGCTCGTCATAGCCGGGGTGCAGCGGGAACGGCCAGCAGAGGTCCCCGGTGTCGTCCCCGGCGTCGCGCACCAGGTCGGTGAACGCCGGGTCCGACCCGAAGAGCCCCGCGTAGACCTCGCCGATCGCCACGACGATGGCCCCGGTGAGGGTGGCCATGTCGAGCATGCGCGTCGCCCCCCGGCGGGCGCAGTACGTGAGGGCATCGGCCAGGACCAGGCGGCCCTCGGCATCGGTGTTGGTGACCTCGATGGTTGTGCCGTTCATCGCCGTGACGACGTCGCCGGGCTTCACGGCCCGCCCACCCGGCATGTTCTCGGTGGCGGGCACGACGGCGATCACCTCGCCCGTCATCTCCATCTCGGCGATGAGCCCCATGGCGGCGATCACGGCGGCACCGCCCGCCATGTCCATCTTCATCTCATGCATGGCGGCGGAGGGCTTGATGGAGATGCCGCCGCTGTCGAAGGTGACGGCCTTGCCCACGAGTCCAAGCACCTCCTTCGTGGTGCGCGTCGCACGCCGGGGCCGGTAGCGCATGACGATCATCCTCGGGGTCTCCGACGACCCCTGGGCCACGGCGAGCAGGGCGCCGGCGCGCTTCTGGCGCAACTCGCGCGGCCCGAGCACCTCGATGGACAGTGCCCGCGATGTGGCGGCGACCGCGGCGGCCTCGCGGGCGAGAACGGTCGGCGTCATGTGGTTCGGCGGGGTCTCGGCGAGGCGCCGGGCGAGGTTGATCGCCCGGGCCGTCGCGCCTGCCGCGGCGCCCGCGCGCGGTGTGAGCCCGCCCCCGGCCACCACCACCTCGGCGGGTCGCT
>SXQZ01000178.1 GCA_005792725.1 Actinomycetota bacterium | reverse complement strand
GGACCCACTGCCCGACCCACTGCCGGACCCGGTGGTCCCGCTCGCGGCCGGACGGTTGCCCGACCCATTGCCCGACCCGTTGGGGGAGTTGGTGCCTCCTCCGCTCGCGGCGGGGGGCACGAGGGGATTGCGCGGGGGAGACACGGCACCGGGCACCACTGGCGCCGGCGGGGTGGGCAGTGGAGGGAGCGTGGTGATGGGGTTGCCGCGCCCGCTGTTGCCTGAGTTGCCCCCGCCTGAGTTGCCCCCGCCCGAATTGCCCCGAGCGGGATTGCTCCGCTCCGAGGCGGCAGCGCCGCCCGGGGCCGGCCGGTCGGGCACCGCGCCTGCGATGCCCACGGCGCCCACCGCCACGGCAATGGCGGTGGCGCAACCGACGAGGAGAGTTCGGGGAGTGCGAGGCCTCACACCGCCAATATGGCGGATGAGCGTGGAAACCCCGCGCGAGCGGGGGATTCGCACACAATCTCCTTACAAGGCGTTCCCGGGAACCGTGTGCTCCACGGGGGAGGGCCGGGGGGCCTCGCTGGGGTGGCTCCGGCGGCCGGCGGGGCCCATCACGGCCCACGCGATGCGCAGGAGATGCGCGCCACCGGCGAGGCCTGCGTGCATGGAGCCTCCCGCGGATGCCCGCATACGCACCGGGATCTCGCGGATCGTGAACCCCACCCGATGCATGTGGATGAGCATGCTGGATTCGGTGAGCCCCGCAGGAAAGCCGTCGGTGGCGATACGTACGGCGGCCGCCGGCGCCATGGCGCGCAGGCCCGACGTGGGGTCGGTGAGATCCAGCCCACCCACGGCCGCTGCCATCCACCGGCATGCGGCCATCCCTGCGCGACGGGTCGCGGGGATCCGGTACCCGGGCGAGGGCCCCAGGAACCGCGAGCCCAGCACGATGTCGGTGCCCTGGAGTGCCTCGACGAGCCGCGGCAGGTCTGAAGCCCGGTGCTGGCCGTCCCCGTCCATCTGCAGCACGGCGTGCACGGGGTCGCGCAGAACCTCGCGATAGCCGGCGTGCAGCGCCCCGGCGTATCCGGCGTGCCGCGGCAGCGAGAGCACATCCGCCCCGGCACCGCGTGCGCATGCGGCAGTGGCGTCACGTGAGCAGTCATCCACCACGAGGATCCGCGCGCCGGGAAGCGCGCGCAGCGCGTCGGTGACCACCGCGCCGATGCGGGACTCCTCGTTCCTCGCGGGGATGATGACGGCCACCTTCACTGCGGACCACGATACGTGAGCACTCAGGGCCTCCATCTCCAGATCGTGGCCGTGCCAACCTGCGCGACGGGCCGCATCTGATCATGTGGCACCCCCGCGATCGCCACGCGGGCGGCCTCCCAGTTGGTCGGCCACCCCGAGGTGCGCCGCACCGGCCCGGTGATCACGTAGCCGCCCCGGTAGTCGGCGGGGTCGGGCAGGGGAAGGAGGAGCCTGGCGGCCGCGCGCTGCGCGGGGTCGAGGTAGGCACGGTCGATGGCACGCCGGACGGGTAACCGGTCCCGTGGGAGAAACGCGTTGATCTTGGCCCACCATGTGTAGTCGGCCGCAAGCACGGGTCCCGGGGGCAGTGCGCGCAGTGTGTCCACCACGCCCGACACCATGGCGACGTTGGTGGCGCGGTGGCCCGCCTCGCGGCGGGGGTGCGCGACGGCCACGGTGAGGATGGCGACGGCCGGGATGAGCAGAGCGCTCGCGCGCCCGTCGAGCGCGATGGCGATGAGCAGTGCCGCCGGCACCGTGAGCAGCGTGAGGAAGCGCGCGGGCTTGTCCACGCTGATGAGGGTGCCGACCTCGAGGTAGAGGAACCCCCAGGCCAACCACGCGGCCGGCAGTGCGACGGCACGCTCCCGCCGGATGATCGCTGCGCCAATCGCAACCAGCATCACGGGCAGGACGAGCACGAGCGGCGACCCGGGATCGAGGACCTGGGTGACCAGTTGGCCGAGGTACGCCGTGGTGGCCTCCCAGCCCGCGACGGGTGAGCGGAAGGACCCGGCATCCGCGGTGGCCGTCAGCGGCCACAGGGGACGTCCATCGACGGCGAATACCGCGACCTCGGCGAGCGGAACCGCCACCAGGCCGGCGACGAGGGCGTCCAGACGGCGCCATGCCCGGCGGAGGACGGGCCATGCGGCCAGCAGGATGATCGGCAGCATGACGAGGGCGGTCTCGCGGGCCGACCACGCGGCGCCCAGCAGTGCGCCGGCTCCGGCGAGCCACCACGCCGGCCGGCCTGCCGACCGGGCGCGCAGTGCCGCCCAGACCGCGAGGGCCACGAATGCGGGCATGACCGCGTCGGGGCGCAGCCGCGTGGCCCACAGAACCTCGACCGGCGCGACGGCCACGAGCCCTGCGGCCACGAGGGCCGCCCGTCGTCCGGTGATCTGCCGCCCTACCAGGAATGCTGCGAGGATCGCGAGCAGCGAGCATGCGAACGGCCACGCCACGGCCCGGTAGTCGTCGGCACCGGCCATGCGGAAGACCAGTGCCACCGGCCAGAGGAAGACGGCGCGCCCCCCGAACCATTCGGCGTCGCCATCGGGGAGGAATCCGTTCGCCAGGTTCTGGGCCACCGCCACGTACGCGGCGTCATCGTCACCCAGTCCGAACTCGAGCCCACCGAAGGCCCAGAGCCGGATCATCGCACCGAGCGTGATGAGCCCGGCGAGGGCAAGACCGGTGAGGACGCGTACGTCGTGGGCCAGGCGC
>SXQZ01000177.1 GCA_005792725.1 Actinomycetota bacterium | reverse complement strand
GTTCCCGCATCGCGATGCGTCGGGCTGTACGGAGCCCGGGTTCCGCACGGCTCACCCGGAGGCACCGCAGGGGCGCGACCCCGTCCGGGTGCGCCCGCCGGCCTAATCCCCGGCCAGGGCGCCGAGGTGCCGCATCCGGTCCAGCGCGTCCGCCATGATCCCGTCGACGATGGCCGCGGCCGGGCGGTCGGGGCCGGCGAGGCCCGCGGCCTGGCCGGCCCAGAGCGCCATCAGCTCCGGCGCATTGGCATGCGCCGCGCCACGGCGTACGTCGCCCGTCGCGGCGTTCTGCTCGGGCCACCCCATCGCGCCGGGGGCCGCGAGGGCCCGGGTGAGGCGGTTGGGCAGTCCCCGCGCCGGTCGGCCGGACAACGTGCGCGTGATGATCGTCTCGTCGTCGCGGGCGGATCGCACCCGGTCCCGCCACCCCGCGGGGACCCCCGCCTCGCTCGCCACCAGGAACGCCGTTCCCATCTGTACGCCGCCGGCGCCCAGCGCGAGCGCGGCGGCCACCCCCGCCCCATCAATGATCCCGCCCGCGGCCGCCACGGGGATGTCCACCGCGGCGACGACCTGACGCACGAGGGCGACCGTCCCGATCAGGGGTACCTCGTGGTCCGGTGGCACCTCCAGATTCGAGCGATGGCCGCCCGCCTCCGCGCCCTGGGCGACGATGGCATCGGCGCCGGCCTCCGCCATGCGCCGGGCGTCCGCCACGGTGCTGGCCATGGCGATGAGGGGCGCACCGGCATTACGTGCGGCCCCGGCGACGGCGGTGGGGTCGCCCAGCCCGGTGGTGACCACCGTCGCCCCGGCCGCGAGCGCCGTCACCACGAGGTCGAGGGGCGTGGCCGGGGGTGGTGCGGCGGGCGGGGGATGGGGGAGCCCGAGCACCGTGCGGAGCGGCGCGAGGATGGCCTGCACGGCATCCGGGTCGGCACCCGGGCGGGGAACCGCGGGGGAGATGAGGACGTTGACGCCCACTGGGGCGCCACCGGCCAGCGCCACCGCCCGCGCGACGGCGTCATGCACCGCCTCGGTGGTCATTCCCGCAACGCCGACGACGCCGAGCCCTCCGGCGCGCGAGACGGCTGCCACGAGTTCGGGTGTGGTCGGCCCGCCGGCCATGCCCGCCAGCAGGATGGGCCGGGGGATACCCAGCAGTCGCGTGAGGGGCGTCTCGATGGTGGTCATGCGGGCAGGGTGCCAGAGCCCCCACGGACACGCCGCATGGCCCCGGGCGATGCCGGAACGGGGTCCTCGCCCAGGGCGACCTTGCGTGCGATCCACCCGGCCAGCCGCCTCCGCTGGTCGTCATCCAGCCAGTTCTCGGCCACATGGCGCAATCGCGCCAAGGTGTCATCGCCGCTGGCCAACGCCTTGCTGCGGCCGGTGCGAAGTGCGATCCATCCGATCAGGCGATCGGCCTGATCCTCGCTCATCGTGAGCGCGGCCACCCGGATGATGTCCTCGACGGGGTCCCCCATGGGCCGCCCACTCTAGCGAACATGTGTTCGCGTACCGCCGGACTACGCCGCGGGCGTACGCCTGCGGCTGCGGACCCACCGGACGATCGCCTGCATCCATCCGGCGCACGCGGCGTATTCCACAAGCAGGGCGAGGACCAGGTAGCACATGAGCGCCAGCACCCAGCCGGACGTTCCGGCGTCGGTGACGACCGCGAGGATCACGATGCCCAGCGCGAATGCCCCCACCAGGAGCGGCACGCGGTAGCGCCGTGCGACGTCCGTGACGCGCCCGGCCCTGCCCGGCACGCCGCTCACAAGATCGCGTCCGCGGGCCGCCAGCCACGCCCGGCCCCGGTGCGCCAGCCGGTCGGGTCCGAGCAACCACAGCACGACGCCCACCACCGCGGCGAGCAGCGCCATCCAGAGGGTCTGGTCCACCAGCCGGGTGCTCGCGGCCTCGAGGATGGCCGATACCACGCCCTCGGCGGCCGGCCCCTCGGCGAGGCCGGCGATCGCCGCCCCCGCGATGCGGATGCCGAGGACGACGACCACGGCGGACACCGCGATGGCGATCATCGTGCGGAACGCGGCGCTGCGGCGCTCGCGCGCGACCAGCAGGCCCAGCGCGATGAGCACGACGAACAGCACGGGCAGGAGCCACGACATGAGATCGATGATCATGATCGCCCGCTGCACCATGGTGACGACGTTGCCCTGCACCACCGTGTAGGTCGGGTAGCCGTCGGTGCGGGGCGGCGGAAGGTATGCCGCCAGCGTGCCGAGCTCATCCTCGAGGGTGGCACGCGCTTCGATGACCAGCGGTTCGATGTCGAACACCACTGCGTCGCCCTCGAACCGGAAGACGCCCGGCTCAGTCCTCAGCAGGGCGACGACCTCCTGGCTCGCCCGCTGGGTGACGCTCGCGGCGAGACTGGTGCCCGAGACGGCGTCCACGACCCGGTTGGCGACGTTCTGCACCTGCGATTGGAGCCCCGCGGCCAGAAGGCTTGCGGCCAGATCCCGGCGGTCATCGGGGATCGGCAGCTGGTCCGCGGTCTGGTCGGCCAGACTGTTGATCGTCGCGGGAGGCAGGACATCCGCGGTGATGTAGTTCGCGAGTGCGGTCTTGATCTGCACCTGCCCCTGCACCTGCAGGGCCGAGGCCACATAGCCGTCCGGGCTGTACGCGGTGGCCCGCATCCAGACGAACAGCGATCCCGTGATGAGGCACAGGATCGACAGTGCCAGCAGCATGAACGACACGGTGGCGCGCCAGCGCTGTGCCGTCTGTGCGGGGGTGGTGGGCGGCATCGCGGTGATGGCGGAATGCTATCGGTGGCCGTGGCAACCGCCCGGCGGCCACTGGCGCCGGGACCCCGCGCGTGGGCACCGGCCGGGGGCACGCGCTACCGTGTGGGCCAACGGTCAGGAGGTGACGTGGTGAGCAGTGAGGTTCCCACACGGCGCCCGCGGAGCCCCGAAGAGGCGCTCGAGCGCGCGATGGCCGACTACCTGCGCGTGTCGCGGGGCGCCCACCTCTATGCGAGCGAGGAGGAGCACCAGCGGGCCGAGGAGGTTGCCTGGGACCGCCTGGTCGCTGCCCGCGACCGCACCGAGACCGCGGGCGCCACCTCCTAGTCCGCGTCGCCCCAGCGGAAACCCGTCGGCGCCGGGTCCGGCATGAGCGGGCTCTGCGGCAGGCCCGCCCGCGGGGGGCCGTGGTAGCCCACCGGTGACGTGTCGTTCGGCGCTTCGGGGTGGAAGAGCGATGCGAGGTACTGGATCTGGCCGCGCCCGGGCCCCAGTTCGTACTGCCCGCCCCCGTATGCACCGAGGCCGTCATCCCGGATGCGGTCGTAGGTGGCGAGCACCCCCTCCACCGAACCGATCCGCGAGGGCTTCATGTTGACGGTGCGCGCGCGGATCGGCATGTCGTCGAGGTCCGCGGCGCCGTGGATGGGGGCGTCCCATGTCACCCGGTCCTCCGCGCCCGCCAGGGCCACTCGCGTCCGGGCGTCCACGCGGGGGTCCTCGAGCCATGCGTCCGGGAACTCCTCCGCGATCATCGCGTACAGCCGCGGGTCGGCTCCGGCATCCACGGTGGTGCCGGGGTAGTGCCCCTTGAGGTCCACCACCTCGATGCGTGCCCCCTCTGCGAGGGCATCGGTCAGGGCGCGGGTCCACGACGGGGTGGCATCCACCTTGAACCCGATGCCCGGTGCCGCGTGGGTCCAGTCGAGCACGCGCGCCGCATCGGGGGGCTCGCCGAGCCCCGTGGAGATGACGAAGTCCACTGGCTGCGGCTCGATGCCGAGCACGCGCCACAGCGGCGCGCCGGCCTGGCGCAGGGCCAGGTCGAGCGCCGCGCTCTCGATCGCCCACCGGCGATAGGCGCGGCTCGGTTCCCATGCCGGCGGGGCGCCGAAGAGGTCCATTCCGCCCAGCGCCTGCGAGAGCGAGTGGATGGTCCAGTCGCCCGCAAGGCCGGGCAGCCCGCCCTCCAGAAATGCGGCCGCCTCGCCCCCCTCGTAGGTGACGTCCTCCCCGAGGCCCGTCTCATCGCCGCCGTGCAACTCGACCACCGTGGTCACGCGGGCGAACGCCGGGGCGACCTGCAACGCGAGCCGCCGCAGGCGCGGCTCGTGGATGGTCACCGGGAGGTCGCGAACGCGGTCGTACAGGGTCACGGGCGAGCGCCGTCGCGCTCGTCCGCCATCAGGCCCGCCGCGAGTGCATGGCGCACCATCGCTGCGCGTGAGCCCGCGGACAGCTTGGTCATCACGTGCGCCCGATGGCTCTCGACCGTGCGCACGCTGACCACGAGCATCCCCGCGATCTCCTGGTTGGTGTAGCCCAGCGCGAGCAGGCGCAGCACCTCGCGCTCACGGGGCGAGAGGGTGTCCACCGGACCCCGCGGGACGTCGGGCTGGGCCAGGACCGCGCCGAGAGCGGGGTGCAGGTAGCGGTCCCCGGCGGCAACCGCGCGCACGGCCTGCACCAACTGCTCATCCGCCGCGGTCTTCAGCACGTATCCGCTGGCCCCGGCCGCGAAGGCGCGGCGCACGTCGTCGGCCTCGCCATGCATGGACAGCACGACAATGCCCAGGCCGGGGTGGCGGCTGCGCAACTGCTCGGTGCCCGCGAGCCCGCCCATGCCGGGCATCTCGATGTCCAGGAGCACCAAATCCGCGCCACCGCCGGACATGAAATCGATGGCCTCCTCGGCCGTCGTCGCTTCACCGACCACCTCGAAGTCGACCTCGCGCTCGAGCAGCAGACGGAGGCCGGAGCGGAGCACGGCATGGTCGTCGGTGACGAGGATCCGCACCATGCCCGAATCCTACCCGGGCACGCACCGAGGCCGGCGGCAGGCCCCCCGGCGGGCCGGGACATGGCGAAGCGGCGGCCGGACCCCTACGGTGAGCGGTCCATGGAGAGGCCACGCGCATCCGACCTCGTGGAGGCCGCCGTCGTCACGGTGGCCTCGGTTCCCGGGGGCATTCACCGCAGCGTGCTCTGGGCGGCGGTTGCCGCGCACCTTGCGGAGATGGATCCGCACGCCGCACCGCCTGAGCCCGATCGCGTCGTCAGGGCACTCGGCATGTGCATCGTGCGCGGCACGCTGGACGACGTGGATGGGCGCGTGGTCACGGTGACGGGCGCCGCCGCTCCGGCCCGCGCGTAGGTCGCCGCCCGGGAGGTGCCGCCCGCGGGGCGGCGAACCCCGGGGCGTGGATCCCGATCACGTGATCACCCTCACCGAGGCGGCGGTGCTGGCCGACTGCTCCCGGAAGTCGCTGGAGCGCCGCGTCGAGCGGGGAAGCCTGGCGGTGACCCATGACGGCGTCGGCCGGCGGGCCGTGCGACTGGGTGACCTCATGCGGTGCGGGCTGGTCGGCGTGGTGGCGGCGGGCGCCGGCGGGAGGAGCGAATCCCGGCGGGATGCGGACGCCGAGGCAGGGGCCGAGGCCATGCGCGCCGCCCTCGCGGCCACCGACACGGCGCTCAGGCGCATGCGCGATGAGGTTGCGGCGCTACGGGAGCGCGTGCGGGACGCTGAGACCCGTGCGGCGATGGCGGAGGATGATCTGACACACATCCTCCTCGCCCGTCCTCAGGCGGGGCGCGGTCGCCGTGGCGGGGACGGCCGGCCGCGTCTGCGCGTCACATAGGGTCTACAGCGCCCCGACCGCGGCGAGCATGGCCCACAGGGTGACGGGCGTGCCGAAGTCGCTGATGAGGATGATGGTGTTGCCCGGCGCATAGTTGCCGTCGCGGACGATCCCGACCACGTGGTACAGGCCGGCGAGCACGAGGAAGACGGCGGTCGGGATTGCCACGGCGATCCAGGCATCGGAGGTCTGGTACGTGGCCCAGATGCCCGCGAGACCGAGACCGAGGCTCACGAAGCCGAGCTCATACTGGAACCCGTTCGTGTGCCAGCCGATCCCCGCGGCCGTGCGCCGCGCGAGCGCCGTGTGCATGAACGCGGAGACGATGAAGATGATCCCCACCGGCAGGAAGAGGGTCCAGTGCAGTACCAGGACGTCCCATGCCGCGCCGTCCGGGGCGCCGGGGGCCGGCACGCCCGCGAGCCCCAGGATCCAGGCGGCGACGAGGGTGAGGGGGAGGATGATGACGCCCATGGCGTCAGCCTACGGGGCCAGGCCCAGCAGTTCGCGCGCGGTCTCCGCGGGTGCCTCCTCGGCCGGGAAGTGTCCGCAGTCGAGCCCGCGCCCGCGCACGTGCATGCCCTCGCCCCGCCACGTCCCCAGCACGTCGTAGATGCGGTGCATCGCCCCCCGGGTCCCCCAGAGCACCAGCAGGGGGCACCCGATTCGCTGCCCGGCATCCGCGGCGTCGTGCTCCAGGTCGATGGTGGCCGCGGCACGGTAGTCCTCGCACTGGGCGTGGATGGTCGCGGGGTCATCGAAGGCGCGCTCGTACTCCGTGAGCGCGTCGGGGTCGAACCGGAAGCCGGGCGCGGCCCACCGGCGGAGCGTCTCGCCGAGCCACCCGCGGGGGTCGGCGCCGATCATGCGCTCGGGCAGCCCATCCGGCTGGATGAGGAAGAACCAGTGGTAGTAGGCGGTCGCGAGCGCCTGGTCGGTGGTGGCGAACACCGTTGCCGTGGGCACGATGTCCAGGACCGCGGCGGCTGTCACCCGGTCCGGGTGGTCCAGGCACATGCGGCGCGCCACACGCCCCCCGCGGTCATGACCCGCCACCGCGAATGCGTCGAACCCCAGGGCCGACATCACCTCCACCTGATCCCGGGCCATCGCGCGCTTGGAGTACCCCCCGTGGTCGGCGCCGGCCTCGGGCCGCCCGCTCGCGCCATAGCCCCGCAAGTCGGTGCACACGACCGTGAAGTGCTCGACCAGCATGGGCGCGACCCGGTGCCACATGGCCATCGTCTGGGGGAATCCGTGCAGCAGCAGCAGTGGCGGGCCGGAACCCGCCACTGCCACCGCGATGTCCGTGCCGGTCACGCCGATGGTGGATCGGCGGAACCCGGCGAGCGGCGTCACGCCCCGCCCTTCTCCGTGATCGTGATGGTCGTGATGGTCACGACCGGGTCGGGCGCCTCGGTGCCGGGCGCGGCCATGGTGGAGATCCGGTCCGCGACGTCCTGCCCCTTTGTCACCTGCCCGAACAGCGAGTAGGCCGCCGGCAGGGCCACGCCCTGGTCACCGACGATGATGAAGAACTGCGACCCGTTGGTGTTGGGGCCGGAATTGGCCATGGCGACCGACCCGATCGTGTACGCGCCGCTCTTCGGCAGTTCGTCCGCAAACTGGTAGCCGGGACCGCCCGCGCCGGTGCCCTGGGGGTCGCCGCCCTGGATCACGAAGCCGGGGATGACCCGGTGGAACGTGACCCCGTCGTAGAACCCCTGCCGGGCGAGGAACACGAAGTTGTTCACCGTTGCGGGTGCCTGCTTCGCGTCGAGCGCGATCTGGATCTCGCCCTCGGACGTCGTCAGGGCGGCCGTGTAGGTGGCGTTCACGTCGATCGCCATCTCCGGTGGGGAGGACCACGACTTCGCGCCGGCTGCGGTGGCGGTCGCCGCGGGGTCCGTGCCCGCCGCCGAATCGGAGGAGCCGCAGCCGGCGAGTACCGGGGCGGCAACGAGGGCCGCGACGGCGGCCGTGATGATGAGTCGTCTCATGGTGCTGAGGATACCTGTCACGTTCCCTGCACCCCGGCGGGGGGTTACGGTGAGGGGGCCATGCCGTCGATGCCGCCATCCGGGGCCCCTGCTGCGCGTTGCGTGCCCAGCGCGCCGGCGCCCGGCGCCCGTCGGCCGCATCCGCTCCGTCGTGCCGGTGGGGACGCGGCCCGGTCCCGCGCGCGCTGGGCTCCCCCTTCGCGCCCCGACCGCCCCGCCCCGGCCTCACCGCGGCGGGCCTCCCGGCCCGTAGGCGCCTCCCCGGCGGACGGGGCCATCCGTTGAGGCGGCGATCCGTCGTCCTCACGGCACTCGCCGTGGCACTCATCTCCGCACCGGCGGGGCTGTCCCATTCGGGGGTGCGGTCCACCACGCCGAAGGCCGGCTCGGTCGTGCGTGCGCTCCCGGCGACCGTGGCGATGATCTTCGGCGATCGGCTCCTGCGGGTCATCAGCGTCCAGGTGCGTGATTCGACGGGCCGCGACCACGCGGTGGGCGCACGGCTCAACCCCCGCGACGCGGCGATGGTCCTGGTCCGCACGCGGCGTCCGGTCGCCGGCCGCTACACGGTGACCTGGAAGGTCCAGTCCGAGGACGGGCACTCCGCGGCGGGCACTTTCACGTTCCGTGTCCGTGGGTCATGAGCGGCGGGCGTGCCGGCGGCGGCGTGGCGGCGGTTCGTGCCGTGGCCAGATCACGTCGTCTGAAGTGGTGTAACGGGCACTCACTGCAGGCCTATTGCACCACCTCTACCGACGTGACCCGCATGGCAGCTCCGCAAACAGCCCCCATCGTGAGCGGATGCACTTCACGTACATCTTGTACGACTCGTACACCCGTCTGCTATATTCGGCCCATAACGGCAAGGCTTGGGAGCCATGACGACGCATACCGAGACCCTCGGCCTCACTGAGATCAGGGACGACATCCGCACCAAGTACAACGACGCACGCCATGGCGTCCCGGTAGGGGCACGACGCGCACACGACGACGGCGCGGTCGTCTGGCTGGATATGGCCCGATTCCTTGATCTGCTCCGGGATTACGCGTTCACACCTGAGGTTTATGCCGCGGGACCCACACAGGTGGGAATCTGGCTGCCCCAGTTCGGGATCTACGGCATTGGTGACGACCTCGGCCTGGCCGAAGCGGATCTCCTTGACGAAATGCGCGTCTACGTCGACGGCTATCTCGATGACCTGGATGCATTTCAAGCCGATCCCGTCCGACGATCTCACTACCCGCACGTTCTGCGTGCAGCGGTCGCGCAGATGTCTGGCGCACTGCACTCGGTGATCTTCGAAGACGAGAACGCGTCCGGAAGCAACTAGATCGGCATGCCCAAGCTCCCGACGTGGCGCGATATTCGCCGCTTTTGCGAAATCGACGGTTGGGAGGAGAAGACGACCAGCCGGGGAGGAACGCCGGATCACTACCGATTTCGCAAGCGCCTTCCCGACGGACGCAATCTGACAACGAAGGCGTCTCACGGATCGGGGGGTATTGAGGACCCCGGACTGTGGGCGCGCATCTGGAAGGATCAACTCGCCCTCGAGGGCGAGCAGGACTTCTGGGACTGTCTTGCCAGCGGGTGCCCCATTGAGCGCGACGTGTCACCTATGGCGACACCTCCGTCTGCCGACCGCCTGGACTATGGGCTCGTGCGGCGCTTAGAGGCTGTGCTTGGTGTTCCGCCCCACGAGGCAGTCCGCCTTACCCGGGAAGAGGCAGTCCGTCGTTTGCGTGAAGCCCAAGGTGATACGCCGTAGCCAGGGCGCTTGTCTACGCGCGCGGCGTATCACGGCCGAGTCGAGCAACTGCTCGCCGGCGAACCTTTATCAGAGGTAGTGGAGACGTCCTTTTCGACTACTCCAGAAGTTGAGCCAGGAGAGTCGGAGAGCGGGTGAGCGGAGTCGAACCGCCATCAGAAGCTTGGAAGGCTCCTGCTCTGCCATTGAGCTACACCAGCGCGCGCCCGGCAGCCTAGCCGCCGCTGGGCCCGCCTACCCCCGGAGGGCCAAGCCCTCCGCATGGAGGCGGCGCGCGCGCTCCATGTTGACCGCGTCCGGTCCGTCTCCGTCCTCGCCCGGCACCTCGAGGATCACGGGCAGGCCCTGGAGGGCGGGGTGACCGAGGATGCGGCGGAACCCGTCCTCGCCGATGAGTCCCTCGCCGATGTTCTCGTGGCGGTCCCGGTTGCTGTCGAACTCCGTCTTGCTGTCGTTGAGGTGGAGGCACCTGAGGCGGTTGATGCCGACGGTGCGGTCGAACTCGTCGAGGACCCGGTCAATGCCGCCGTCCTCATGGATGGGGAAGCCGGAGGCGAACAGGTGCTGGGTGTCGAGGCAGAAACCCAGGCGGTCATCGTGGCCGGTGGCGTCGGCGACGGCCCGCAGCTGCCCGAAGGTGCGCCCGATGGTGTCGCCCGCACCCGCCGTGTTCTCGAGGTAGATCGCGCATTCGCCCGGCACGGCGTCGAGCGCCTCGGCGATCCCGGCGCCGATGCGGGCGATCGCCTCGTCGGTGGTGCTCCCCTTGCTCGACCCCACGTGGAGCACCACGCCGGAGAGCCCCAGCGCCTCACCGATCTCCAGGTGCTGCCGCAGGCTCTCGATGGACGTGCGGTAGATGTTGCGCGTGATGGCCTTCGCGGGCGGCCCGGTGGGCACCTCGCGGTCCGGGGCGCCGAGGTTCATCAGGTACAGCCCGTGGCTCACCAGCGGCCCCATGCCGGCCTCCGTGGCCTTCTCGCGGAACGCGGCGATCTCCGCAGCGGAGTGGTGGGTGGGGCGCCAGGTGCGCGGGTTGTGCGTGAACACCTGCAGGCTCTCGCACCCGATAGCCCGGCCGCGGGCGATGGCACGGCTGATGCCGCCGCTGCTGGACACGTGGGCTCCGAACCTCATGTCATCCATCCTATGCGTACGGCGCGGGGCGGCCACCGCGTGCCGCTATCCTGCCGCGCGTGCCGGAGGCAGACACCATTCAGGCCCGACCGCTGCGGGTGCGCTTCGCACCCAGTCCCACGGGATCGCTGCACGTGGGTGGTGCACGCACCGCCCTCTTCAACTGGCTGGCGGCCCGCCACGCAGGCGGGGTGGTCATCCTGCGGCTCGAG
>SXQZ01000176.1 GCA_005792725.1 Actinomycetota bacterium | reverse complement strand
GGCTCGCTGCGCTTCGCGGGTGCCGGCTCCGGTTGTCTCGATCAACATCATCATGTTCTCCAGCCTTGCCCTCTAAACAATGGGTCATGGGTGTCTCACGTGACGTTGGCAGAGAGGGCCCGGGGTACCTGGGCTGGGAGCCGATCGGAACCCCGGATCCGATGGCGCCCGTCAGGTCCGGGGCACCATCGTCCCGGCCATCGCGCCGCTGCGGACCACCTCACGCGGGCGCCGCGGGGTGGGGCCCGCGGGAGAGGATCCGGCGGTCACCGGGCCCCTCCTCCCGCGGGGGCTACGCGTCGGCGAAGAGCGCCGTCGAGAGGTAACGCTCGCCGCTGTCACAGATGATCGTGACGATCACCTTGCCCTCGTTGCCCGGCCGACGCGCGAGCTGCAGGGCCGCCCAGACATTGGCCCCCGATGAGATCCCGGCGAGCAGGCCCTCATCCCGGGCCAGACGTCGGGCGACCGCGAAGGCGTCCTCGGCGGTCGCCTGGATGATCTCGTCATAGACCCCGGTGTCGAGGACGGCGGGCACGAAACCCGCCCCGATGCCCTGAATGCGGTGGGGCGACGGCTCGCCGCCCGACAGGACGGGGGAATCGACCGGCTCAACGGCGACAATGCGCACGGCGGGCCTGCGCTCCTTCAGCACATGACCCACCCCGGTGATGCTGCCCCCGGTACCGACGCCCGCGACGAAGATGTCGACCTCCCCCCCGGTGTCGGCCCAGATCTCCTCGGCGGTTGTGCGGGCGTGCACGGCGGGATTCGCGGGGTTCTCGAACTGCTGCGGGATGAAGGCACCGGGGGTGTCGGCCGCGATCTCCTCCGCCCGGGCGATCGCGCCGCGCATGCCCTCGGTGGCAGGGGTGAGCACCAGCTCGGCGCCATACGCCTTGAGCAGAGCGCGGCGCTCCATGCTCATGCTCTCGGGCATGGTGAGGATGCAGCGGTAGCCCCGGGCCGCGGCCACGAACGCAAGGGCGATGCCCGTATTGCCCGAGGTGGGCTCCACGATGACGCTGGCGCCCGCCGTGATGAGGCCCTCGGCCTCGGCGGCCTCGATCATCGCGAGGCCGATCCGGTCCTTCACGCTGCCCGCGGGGTTTCCGGTCTCCAGCTTGGCCAGAATGGTGGCCCCCGTCCCCTCGGACAGCCGCGCGAGACGTACGAGGGGGGTGCCCCCGACCAGGTCCGTCATGGAATCGATGATCGGCATCGCGCGAGGCTACCAGCGGCCCTGACCGAACACCCGTTTCCCGTGTCCCTTACCCGGCCATCCGCCCCGGCCGTGGCGGCGTGCCGGGCCCTCAGGCCCCCGGGTCAGCGGGGGATCGCGGCGACTCCCCACGCGCGGCGGCCACGAACGCGGCGATCACCCCGCTGGCGGGGTCGGCCTCCGGGTGCCACTGCACACCCAGGACGAAGCGGCGACCGGGTGCCTCAAGGGCCTCGGGCACATCGTCATCGGGCGAGCGGCCACTGACAACCAGCCCCGTGCCCACCCGGTCCACGGCCTGGTGGTGGTGCGAGGGCACCCGGTGGATCCCCTCCCCGGCGGCGCGCGCGGCCAACGAGCCGGCATCGAGACGGACGACGTGCTCGTTACCCGCGAACGTCCCGCGGGTACGCCGGTGGTCATCGGTGCCGTGGGACTCCGGCAGGTGCTGGGTCAGCGTTCCCCCGAGGGCGACGTTCAGAACCTGAATGCCCCGGCAGATGCCCAGGAAGGGGATATCGCGCTCCACGGCGCGACGCGCGATGGCCATCTCCCATGCATCGCGCCCGGGATCGGCGACCTCCGCATCGGGGTGCGCGTCCGCCCCGTAGAGCGCTGCGCCCAGGTCACTGCCGCCCGTCAGCATGATCCCATCGACCACGTCGAGGACCCGGTCCGGGTCCCCCGCGTCCGGCGGCAGGACGACCGCCACGCCCCCGGCCTGCTGCACCTGGGTCACGTAGTCCGCGGCGACGACCGCGGCCGGCTGCTCCCACGGACCCCACGCGGCGGGGACCATCGCACAGGCGATTCCGATGACCGGTGCCCGGGACACCCGTCAGATATGAAACATCGGGGCCTCGGCCCGCCGCGCCTCGCAGGCGGCGACCTCGGCGACCGTGACCTCGCGGAACGATTCGGCGAGCCGCTCGGCGCCGGTGGCCCAGATGAGCGCCACCGGGCAGCCGTCGGCGGGCTCCGGGCCGCCGATCGGACCGTCCACCGCCTCGACGACATCCAGGATGGTGATCTCGGCGGGGTCCCGGCGCAGTGTGTACCCGCCCTTGACACCGCGTTGGCTCTGCAGCAGGCCGGAGCGGCGCAGGGCCGTGAACACCTGCTCGACCTGATGCGCGGGGATTCCCCGGCACCCGGCCACCTCGAGGATCGGAACGGGGCTCCCACCGCCCCGCCGCGCGAGCTCGGCCAGGGCCAGTACGGCCACGCGGCTCCGGTCGCTCACGCTGATCAACAAAACCCCCGAAAGTCAGATGACTTTTGGGAGATTAGCGCCTCAGCCGGCGTCCAGGGTCTGCACCGTCTCCAGCAGGCCGTTCTCGACGCCCGTCCGGCGGAACTCCGGGCGCCCGGCGCCCGGGTTGTCCCGGCTGCGCTTGTAGAACACGAGTTGGAGGATGTCGAACCACCCGTCGAGGTCGGATGGCAGGAAGATGTAGCGCACGTCCACGGTATCGACGAACAACCGGGGGCGCCGGGCGCCCCGTGGCAGCTCGCCCGGAGACAGCGGCCAGCGCTCGACCGCGCGGATGTCGTCGAGCGGGATCTCCCGGCGCCGGGCACCCATGAGGGTGTCAAGCGGGGTCGGAACGAACAGGACGCGGTCATCGGTGAGGTACAGCTGCCCATGGCGACCGAGCCACCCGTTGTTGAGGTCGGTGCCCGTCTGCTTGAGCACCCTCTCGTCGGGCCGGCGCTTGGGCGCGTGCTTGCCGCGTGGGAGTTTCGCGGGCGGTGCGGGAGTGTCATCCATGGGCGCCACAGTAACACCGCCCACGGCCACTACTCGCTGGCGAAGATCTCCATGAGGGCCGACTCCTGACCCGGCTCGGCGATCACCACCACCTGGTCCCCGGCGGCCAGTACCGTCTCCGGCGAGGCCACCCGGCCCACGTGATCGCGGAGCACGCTGATGACGAGCGTGCCGCGGGGCATCGGCAGGTCGCCCAGCGCCGTCGCGTCGGCCCGGCTCCCGCCGACGACGCCGATCTCCATGATGTCGAGGTTCTCGCGTCGCAGCGACACGAGGTGCACGAGGGAGTGCTGGGGAACCTCGTGCTCGATGAGCGAAAGGATTGACTCGGTTGCGCACACCGTCGGTGCCACCCCGAGGAGGTCGAAATGCTGCTGGTTGCGCGGATCGTTGACACGGGCGATGACGTTCTCCACCGCGAACTGGCCACGCGCCACCTGCCCGATGATGATGTTGTCCTCGTCATCACCGGTGACGGCGATGCAGACGTCGGCACGGGCCATCCCCGCCGCCTCGAGCACGGAGATCTCCGTGCCGTCCCCGTACCGGGCCATGTGCTCGAACTCGCCCTCCAGCATCGCAAACCGCTGGGGGCGGGACTCCACAATGGACACCTCGTGCCCCATCCTCAGGAGCGCACGGCCGACGTTCGAACCGACCTTCCCACCGCCCACGATCACCGCGTACATCAGGCGCCCTCCCCGTCGGTAGCGGAAAACGTCCGGAGGGCCTGCGAGATCGAGTCGATCGCCGTCCGGGTGGGGCACACGGTCACGAGCCCGCGCTCCTCGTAGAACCGGGCCCGCGCCGGGTCGAGCACGCGCACGATCACGCACTCCACCTCGTAGCGGTCCCGGGCAACCTGGGCGACGACGAGGTTGGTGTTGTCACCGTTCGTCGCGGCCACGAACGCATCCGCACGCTCGATGCCCGCGGCCTCCAGCACGGTCGTCTCGAGCGCGACCCCCTGGATGAACCCGCCGGCGAAGTCCCCCCCGAGCCGCTGCAGCGCCTCGGGATTCTCGTCGATCACGTTGACGTCGTGACCATCCTCGACGAGTCCCCGGGCAACCTGCGCCCCCACCCGGCCACACCCGACAACCACGACGAACACCGCATCCTCCGTCTCGTGAATGAGGGGACCCTAGCGGCCCCGGTGCCGCCACCACAGCCACAGACGCCCCCCGCCGGCGATGACCAGAGCGGCCCCGAGGACCCATGCCACGGGTCCTGCCGATGTTGCCGCCGATCGCGCCAGCTGCACGACGCCCAGCACGAGGATCGCCCCCGAGAGGCCGACCGTCGCGAGCTCGCGTGCGTCCATGCCGGTTCGCGGAGAGGGGGCCCGGTTGCCCGGGCCCCCTCTCCGCTCCTCCTAGACCAGGAAGGGGATGAGCAGGAGCGCCACGATGTTGGCGATCT
>SXQZ01000175.1 GCA_005792725.1 Actinomycetota bacterium | reverse complement strand
GTCCTACGTCAACGACGACGGCGATGCGGACAGCGGCGGCATGGAGGGCCGTGACCGCGTCGAGCCGGGGGACGACGAGGGCATCGACGGCGGTGAGGGCGTCGAGCGGGGGAACGACGAGGGCAACCACCAGGAGGGGGACGGCGATGACGACTGACCGCAGCCGGCGCCGGGTGCGCTGGACGGCGATCAGTGCAACTGCGCTCGCGGGGATGGGAACGGCGGTGGCGATCGCATCCGACCCGTTCCCCACGAGCCCGCACCCGCCGAACGCGGACGTCGTCGCGCTGGAGAAGCGCGAGAAGGCCCTCGTCGCCGAGGCCAGGCGTGTGAGTGCCATGAACGCCGAGCGGTGGGCCACCTATCGCACGGGTCTCGCGGCCCGGCGCCTGGAGATCGCACGGGTGAGCGCCGCGGCGGCGGGAACCGGCGGCGGCGCGGGTGCCTCGTATTCCCGCCCGGCGTCCCAGGCGACCTACGTGTCGAGCCCACCGGTGGCCTCGTCGGGTTCCTCATGATGGTGCGCCGCGACTTCCGCGCGATGGGAACCGAGGTGCAGGTGGTGCTCGATCCCGCCGGCGACGACCCGGGGGCGATCGCGGCCCTCGACCGGGCACGGGACGAGATCGCGCGGATCGAGCGGCTCGCCAGCCGGTTCACCGACGACTCCGAGCTGTCGCGCCTCAACGCGTGCGGTGGCATGGAGGTCTCCACCGACCTGATGCGGCTGATCACGGTGGCGCTGGCGATGCGTGATGCCACATCGGGGGGGTTCGACCCCACCGTGCACGACGCGGTCGCCGCCGCGGGGTACGACCGGCCGCTCGACCGGTTGCCTCTGGATGGCCCCGCCCCCGGACCGGCCATGCCGGTGGGCGGCGACGTGACGGTGGACCTGCGCACCGGGCGGGTGACGCTGGGGCCGGGTGCGCGGATCGATCTGGGCGGTATCGCGAAGGGATGGACGGCCGATCGGGTGGCGGACATGCTCGGTACGCACGGGCCGTGCCTGGTGAGCATCGGCGGGGACATCGCGGTCCGGGGCCTGCACGATGGGCGGCCATGGCCGATCGCGGTGGCGCCGGGCGCCACCCCCCGGGTGATCGGCCTGCGCCGGGGGGGGCTCGCCACGTCGGGAACCGACCGCCGGCGCTGGCGCCGGGCCGGGCGTGAGATGCATCACGTGATCGACCCGGCCACCGGCCGGCCGGCGCAGACCGACCTCGTGCGCGTCACCGCCATCGCCGACGACGCCGCGGGCGCCGAGGCGTGGGCCACGGCCCTGCTGCTGCTCGGACGGGAGCGCGCCAGGCGCGAGGCCGTCGCGCGGGGAATCACCGTGGTTCTGGTGGGCACCGATGGACGAACGACGACCACGGGAGGGCTGGCATGGGCCTCGTGAGCGCAATCGCCAATGTGCCGTTCTGGTGGCTGCTCTCGCGGGCGTCAGGGATCGTCGGCTACCTGCTCATCACCGCGAGCATGGTGTCGGGCGTGGTGCTGCGCACCCGCCTGATGCAGCGCCTTGCATCACCGGTGGCCCGCATGGAATGGCACAGCGTGCTCGCGTTGCTCGGGCTCGCGATGGTCGCCGTGCACGGCATCGCACTCGTGATGGACACCTACATGACGATCACCTGGCTCGATCTCGTGGTGCCCGGCGGCACGGAGTACCGGCCCCTGTGGGTATCGGTCGGCGTGCTCTCGGTGTGGCTGATGGTGTTCGTGTCGGTCACGGCGACCTGGCGCCGCCACATGGGCCCCCGCGTCTGGAAGGCGGTGCACCTGGCGAGTTACGGTGTGTTCGTCACGGCCACGGCCCACGGGCTGATGGCGGGAACCGACAGCGGGAAGCCCTGGATGCTCGGTATCTACATCGCCTCGATGGCCCTGGTTGCGGGAGTCGGCGCCCGTCGGCTGATCGCCGGGCCCAACGCGCCCATCAAGAAGCGGCGGCGGGTGGCAGGGGCCGCATCGTGAGGATCCCGGCATGGGCGCGCTGGCTGCTCGCGGCCATCCTCATCGCCGGCATCGCGACGGCGGGTGTGGCCGCCAACCTCGCGGTGCTCGGGAGCGAGGGCGACGACGTCCGTCTGGGCACCCTCAGCGCCCTGTCGGTGACGTCGGGGTCCACGCGGGTCCCCCGCCCCGGCGCGGATGACCCGGGCGGGTACGCCGAGGGCCACACCGGCGGCGGGGACGACGACGAGCACGACGACGACTGACGGTGGTGCCCCGACGACGACCGCTCCCGCACAGCGCGCAGGCCCCGGCACCCGCGACGATTGCGCTGCGGCCTACGCGGGGACCCGGAGCGGCGGGCACGCGGCGGGCCGGCGGGGCCCCCGCCGGACGTCAGACGGCCGTCGCCTCCACGAACAGCTCCCAGGCCATGATGTCGGGGTCGGTGCCCAGCCCGTAGTAGTCGCGTGCCTGCTGCGCGAGGGCGGGCGAGTCGAGGAAGACCACCTCCATGCGGTCAAGCCGGAACCCGGCCCCGGCCAGCACCATGCGCAGGCGCAGCGGCGTGTAGAAGATCTGGGTGACGCCCTGGAGGCGCTCGGTGAACCGGCACTCCTCGAGGTTCACCTGGGCGAGGATCGCCCGGTCGTCCTGGAGGTACCCCATCTCCAGAGGTGCGTGCACCGTCGCGAACACGCCCGCGAGCGCTCCTCCCGCCGGGAGCGCCTCGCGAAAGCGCCGCAGCAGCGCGCGGTTCTCCTCATCACGATCGGAGAGCACCGAGTTGATGGTGAGCACCAGATCCCCCTGCTCACCGCACCCGTCGGTGCTGATGTCGGCCCCGACCCAGTCCACCTTCGGGCCGCTCAGCCGGGCCGCCGCGACGTCCACGACCCCCGGGAAGTCCACGCCCACGACGCGCTCGAGCGCGGGCACGCGGTCCACCAGGGCCCGCTGGATGCTCACGTCCGACCCGCAGCCGGCGATCAGCACGCGCCGGGCACCGCGCCGCCGCACCACCTCCACGCACCGGGAGATCACCACCTCATCCTGCGAGATGGTGAACACATCCGCATAGCCGTGGTCCCGGTGCTCGCTCTCCCAGTAGGCCCGGCGGGCCTGCTGGTCCATGCCATCACCGCCGGCGATGGGCCACTTGCGCATCAGGCGGCGGCCGGGGGCCTGCCCATCTGCTTCAGCCAGCGCGCATGCGATCGCAGCGCCAGGAGCAACGTGGCGTTCGCGTTGTAGCGCACACCGTGCTCGGCGCAGAGCCGCTCGAGCACCGGCGAGATGCTGCGGTAGTGCACATGGCACACGCCGGGCAGGAGGTGGTGCTCCACCTGGAAGTTCAGGCCGCCCAGATACCAGTTGAGGAATCGGCTGCCCCGGGCGAAGTCCACGGTGTGCTCGACCTGGTGGCGGGCCCACTCACGTGGGCCATCCGCCGCGGCCTCGGAGGTGAGGCGCGCCTCCGAGGTGAAGTCGGCCTCCTCCACGCAGTGGGCCAGCTGGAACACGATGGCCAGCACGATACCGAGGATCCACAGGATGAAGAACCCGGCGAGCAGCACGGCCCACCACGGCTGGAAGATCATCGGCACGACCAGGGCGATCGTGAGGAACATCACCTTGGTGACGACGATGACGGCCAGATCCCCGCCGCGCGGGCGCTTGATCGGCACATGCGCCTCCTCGCCGCGCACCAGCATGCTGATGTCGCCCATCAGCACCTGACGCGGAGCATAGAAGCCGTACAGCACGAACATGTAGATGTGCTGGAACCGGTGCCATGGGCTCCAGGGCTGGTCGGGCGCAAAGCGCGCGAGCGGCAGCTGCTCGATGTCGCCGTCCTTGTCCACCACGTTGGTGTAGGTGTGGTGGGCGTGGTTGTGCCGCTCGCGCCACAGGTACGACGAGGTGCCCAGGAGGATGTCCATGGAGAGGCCGAGTGGCCGCCAGCGGCGCCCCAGCGCGTTGTGATTCGCGTCATGCTGGATCGAGAAGGCCACGCCGCCCAGGGCGAATGCCATCGAGACCGACCCTGCGAGCCCCGTCCACCAGCCATCCGCGACGACGAGCAGGAAGGCGTATGACGCCGCCGTCCACAGCAGCATGAAGGCGGCCTTCGCGAAGAAGCGGATGCGGCCGTTGCGCCGGACCCCGGGGGTGAGGAGGGCATCGACCTCGGCCTTGAAGTCATTCTGGAAGGAACCGCCCCCCCGGAACAGCCGCTGCGGCGCAACGCCCGACTCCGGGCGTGCCCCGCGAAGGGTTGCCAAGTAGATCGTCTCCGAACGGGCGGGCGTGTATCGCCCAAGCCGTTACGCCACGGTATCGCACGGGTACGGACGAGGACGCCGGAACCGACCCCCGGGGCGGAACCCGGGACGGATGTCCGCAACCGGCCTAGTGTGCGGCCTCGACCACGACGGAGATGAACACCATCAACAAGACCACCTTCGGTGACCTCGGCCTCGGGGAGGCCATCACCGCAACGCTCGCGGGCCTCGGCTACGAGGAGCCCACACCCATCCAGGAGGCGGCCATCCCGCCGCTCCTCGGTGGCCGCGCCCTGCTCGGCAACGCCGCCACGGGCACCGGCCGGACCGCCGCCTTCGCGCTGCCGCTGCTCCAGGCCGTGCCCGGCATCGGGGAGGGGTGTGCACACGGCGTGATCGTGCTCGTGCCCACGCGGGAGCTGGCCATGCAGGTCTCGGAGGCCATGCACACGTACGGGCGCGCCTTGGGCGCGCGGGTCATCCCGATCTACGGCGGACAGCCCATCTACCGGCAGATCAAGGGCCTCGAGCGCGGAATCGACGTGGTGGTCGCGACCCCGGGCCGGGCGCGCGACCACATCGCCCGGGGCACCCTCGACCTCACCGGCGTGCGCGCCGTGGTGCTGGACGAGGCCGACGAGATGCTCGACATGGGATTCGCCGACGACATCGCGGAGATCCTCGAGGCGGTGCCCGCAGAGCACCAGACCGTCCTGTTCTCGGCCACCATGCCCCCGCGCATCCGCGCGATCGCCGACCGTCACCTCACCGACCCGGTGAGGGTGCAGATCGACTCCACCCCGGCGCCGGGCGACGCGCCCCGCGTGCGCCAGGTGGCCTACGTGGTGCAACGCGCCTACAAGACGGCCGCCCTCGTACGGGTGCTCGACGCCGAGTCACCCGGCGCCGCCATCGTCTTCTGCCGCACCCGCGTGGAGGTGGAGCAGCTGGTCGAGACCCTCAACGGGCGCGGCCACGGCGCCGAGGGCCTGCACGGCGGGATGACCCAGGAACAGCGCGACCGCGTGATGAACCGCCTGCGCTCGGGCACGGCCGACCTGCTCGTCGCCACCGACGTCGCCGCACGCGGGCTCGACGTGGACCAGCTCACGCACGTCATCAACTTCGACGTCCCCTCGGCCGCGGACGCCTACGTACACCGCATCGGCCGCGTGGGCCGCGCCGGCCGCGAGGGCGTGGCCATCACCCTGGCCGAGCCGCGCGAGCACCGCATGCTCCGGAACATCGAGCGGGTCACCGGACAGCCCGTTCCCCAGCAGTCGCTTCCCACCGTGGCCGACCTGCGCGCGCGCCAGATGGAGGTGACCACCGCGACCCTGCGCGAGGAGATCATCGGGGGCGACCTCGAGCACATGCGCGTGGTCGTCGAGCAACTGGCCGACGAGTTCGACGTGCTCGACATCGCAGCGGCCGCCGTCAAGGCCGTGCACCGGGCATCGCGCGGCGGACAGGATGACGAGGAGGAGATCCCCGAGGCGCGCGTGCGCGACGAGCGCCGCCCACCCCGCGAGCGCACCACGGCCGCCCCGGGC
>SXQZ01000174.1 GCA_005792725.1 Actinomycetota bacterium | reverse complement strand
GCGGCGACTGGGTCAAGCCGGGCGCGACCGTCATTGACGTGGGTATGAACCGCCTCGACGACCGCCTGTGCGGCGACGTCCATTTCGACGAGGTCGCTGAGGTCGCCGGGGCCCTCACTCCCGTTCCCGGGGGCGTGGGACCCATGACGATCGCTTTCCTTCTGGCCAATACCCTCCAGGCCGCCGAGCGGCGCATGGGGGACTCACCGACAAGGGGAATCATCACGTGAAGATCGCCATCTTCGGCGGCACCGGCGACCTGGGTCGCGGGCTCGCCATCACCTTCGCCGCTGCGGGCCACGAGATCATCGTGGGGTCCCGCAGTCAGGAGCGCGCCGATCAGGCCGCCGACGGCCTGCGCGAGGCCTATCCGGAGGGCACGGTCGTGCCCATGGAGAACGCCGCGGCCGCGGCCGCCGGCGAGATGGCCGTGCTCTCCATCCCGTACGAGGGCATTGAGGCCACCATCCCGCCGCTCGCGGAGCCGCTGGCCGGCAAGGTGCTGGTGACCGTCGTCAACGCCCTGAAGTTCGGCAAGAACGGGGCCATGGCCGTGCTCGACCTCCCGGCCCCCTCGTGCGCCCACCAGATCCAGGACCTCGCGCCCGAGGCCAAGGTGGTGGTGGCCTATAACACCCTGCCGGCCGCCGCGCTGCAGGCGCGCCACCGTGTGGAGGGGGACGTGCTCGTGTGCGGCAAGAGCCGCGAGGCCCGCGAGGCCGTTGTCGCACTCACCAAGGACATCCCGGGCTGCCGGGGTCTGGACGCCGGTCCGCTGGCGAACGCCATCATCATCGAGGGCATGACCGCCGTCATCATCAACCTCAACAAGCGCTACGGCGGGGAGGCCTCGATCAACGTGAGCGGTCTGGCGGATGCCCCCGCGCGCGACTGACGAACACGCACGCGAGCGCCGCGGTGGGGAGGGTTCTCCCCCCGCGGCGCCCGGGGCTGATCTCCCCGCCGGGGGACGCCGTCCTCGCCCCCCGGCGGGTCACCCGGCCGTGCAGGGTCGGGGCGGCACGCACCCCACGGGGCGGACCGTCACGGTCGTGGTGGAGGTCTGCATGGGTGCCACTCCCGTCGCGCGCGCGTAGCCGCTAATCCTGCGTCCCTCCGTCCGCCTCGCGGTCGCGCGCCCGGTGAGCTGCGATGTCACCAGGCCCCCGGGGGCCAAGTCGCCCTGCCGGAAGCACACTTTGCGCCCACTGCGCAACGTGGAACCCTTGGTCACCACCGCGAGGCCCCTGTCAAGGCTCAGGCAGGAGGTGACAGACGATGCGGTGGCGCTGCCGGTATTGGTGACTCGGACGCCGATGCGCATGGACTGGCCACTGACCAGATGCGTGCGGGAGGGAAGCACTTGGGCCGTGAGGCTCGGCAGCGCGTCGTCTGACCTCGGCCACATAGGGGACGAGCTGATGCTCCCGCCCCATCCCGCGTCGTTGCCCGCGAAGGCGGTGAAGATATAGGGGTTTGGACTCCCCAGCAGTTGAAAGTCACAATTGGCCGACCAGACGCGAGCCAGCGGATCAATACTCCTGTAGCAGTCCGAGCTGACTACCCCCCCGTTCGTGACGACCACGGTGGACGAGACGCCAGGCCCCATCCCGCCCCATTGGACATGTGCCCTGCTGGGGAACGACATCTGGACGTAGATATATGTCGGTGCGGCGGGGGGTGCCAGGTCGTGCGCGCGGGAGCCTCGGCTGTGCATGCTGCCGGGGGCGGGGGTCACGGGTGTGACGACGACGGGCCCATCTTGGGGTACACCCGTGGGGAGGTCGCCCCCGGTCGCAGCAGCAATCCCGATTGCATGCGCGAGAGTGACCACGACGGAGATCGCGAGAGTTGCCGTCAAGCGAGGCCGAAGAGATGAGAAGCGGTGAGACATATCGGTCCTCCTGTCTGAGGGGGTGGGCGAATAACATACATCCGCGGGATTCCCGTGCCGGGATCTCAGGGTCGGTGCGCGCCCCGGGGCACCGGGCCGCGGCGGGTGCGGGCCGGGCCCGGCCACGGTGGTCCCATCGGCCGGGGAGCCTCAGCCCCGGCTCGGGTGCGGCCGGACCCCCTGCGCGGAACTCGCACAGGCGCATTGGAATGTGGGGGGGTCCGGGGCCACACCCCAGACGAAGGGGGGCGCTCCCCGAACCGCCAGGGGCCTACCCCCGGTTCGGGGTGATCGTCACGGAGTGGGGTGCGGCCAGTACTTTGGTGAGGCCCGCCCCTGTTGCCCGCGCGGAGCCGCTGATGGTGCGCACACCCGTCGTCAGGGCCGTGGCGCGCACGGTGATCAGGGAGGTTGCCGTGCGGCCGGGGGCGAGGGCGGTCCTGCGGAAGCACAGTGTCTTGCCTGTGCGCAGGGCCGATCCCTTCTTAAGTACCGAGAAGCCCGCCGGCAACACCAGGCAGGAGGTCACACCGATCGCGGTGGCGGTGCCGGTACTGGCCGTCCGGACGGCGATGCGCAGGGACTGGCCGGTCATGAGGTGCGTGCGGGGGACCAGCACCGTCGCCGCCACGGCGGCGGTGGCGCCGGCCGGGGCCGTGGTCACCGGGGCCGACGGTGCCGACGCCGGCCCGGCGCCGAACTGGTTGGCGGCGGTGGCGGTGAAGGTGTAGGAGGTACCGTCCGCCAAGCCGGTCACAGTGCACGAGGTGGCGGGGGCAGCGGCGGTGCAGCTACGCCCGTCGGGGGCGGCGGTGACCGTGTGGGAGGTGATCTTCCCGATGACCCGCTTCCAGGCGACCGCCGCCTGATTGTCGCCTGCCACTGCGACCACGGCGGTCGGGGCGGCGGACGGCGCACCGCCCAGCACGCGCGCGAGGTGGTTGCGCGTGACGCCGCCCGCAGTGGTGAAGGCCCCGCCGATGAGCACCTTGCCGTCGGGCTGGGTGGCGATGGCCACGACGCCCTTGTTCACGTTGGGGTTGAATGAGGCATCCAGGGTGCCGTCTGCGTTCAGGCGCGCGACGTTGTTGCGCGTGGCGCCGCCGATGGTGCTGAACCCCCCCCCGATGAGCACCTTGCCGTCGGGCTGGGTGGCGATGGCCAGGACGACGCCGTCGTCCGTCATGGCGGAATTGAAGGAGCCATCCACGGTGCCGTCTGTGTTCAGGCGGGCGACGCGGTTGTGCGTGGCGCCGCCCACGGCGGTGAACTTCCCGCCGATGAGCACCTTGCCATCGGGCTGGACGGCGATGGCCCCCACGGGCCCGTTCACGTCGGGGTGGAAGGAGCCATCTGGCCCACCTTGTGAGTCCAGCCGGGCGAGGAAGTAGTGCCACATGCCGGCAATGTCGTAGAAGTCCCCGCCGATGAGCACCGTGACGTCGGGCCGGGTGGTGTGGGTGGCGACGGCGTAGACCAATCGGTTCACGTCGGGGATGAAGCCGTTATCCAGGGTGCCGTCGGCGTTCAGGCGCGCGACGCGGGTCCGCTCGGATCCGCCCACGGCGGTGAAGGCCCCGCCGATGAGCACCTTGCCGTCGGACTGGACGGCGATGGCCGTGACGCCCTCGTTCGCGTCGGGGTTGAATGAGGCATCCAGGGTGCCGTCTGCGTTCAGGCGTGCGACGTTGTTTCGCGGGGTTCCGCCCACGGCCCTGAACCCCCCCCCGATGAGCACCTTGCCGTCGGGCTGGACGGCGATGGCTAGGACGCCGTTGTTCACGTTGGGGTTGAATGAGGCATCCAGGGTGCCGTCTGCGTTCAGGCGCGCGACGTTGTTGCGCGCGGTGCCGCCCACAGTGGTGAACTCACCCCCGATGAGCACCTTGCCGTCGGGCTGGGTGGCGATGGCGTTGACGTCACCGTTCACGTTGGGGTTGAAGCCGGGGTCGAGGGTGCCGCCGCTCGCTGCCCATGCGCCGACGACGGCGCCCAGAACGATCAGGAGCGTGATCGCGATGCCGGCGGCACGGTGAACGCGGCGTGGTCCGAGGGAGGCAGGCATCGAGACGGTCATCCTGATCGGGAACACGGGCAATGGTACGCGTCCGTGAGCTCTGCGCGCCCCCACGGCTCCGGTGGAACATCGCTGCGACTCCTCCGGGGGACGGTGGCCGGGGCGTGCCCGGCCGGGGCGGGGGCGCCGCCGCCGTGACGCGGTCACCCCGCCCCTGTCCCGCCCGGGACGGGGGCGGTGCGCGGGCCCTATCCCCGGCGCGGGGTGATGGTCACGGACCGGGGGGCGGCCTGCACGCGTGGCAGGCCCGCAGCCCGGGCCGATCCGGTGATCCCGCGGATGACCTTCCGTTTGGCGACCGCGCGTACGGTCACCAGGGAGGTCATGGTACGGCCGGGGGCGAGGTCGCCCTGCCGGAAGCACAGGGTGCGCCCCGAGCGCAGGGCGGATCCCTTCGCCACCACCGTGACGCCCTTGGGCAGCACCAGGCAGGCGGTGACCGACCGTGCGGCGGCGGTACCGGTACTGGACGCCCGGACGGCGATGCGCAGGGATTGCCCGCTCACGATGCGCCGGCGCGGGAGGAGCACCGTGGCG
Source organism: Actinomycetota bacterium (assembly GCA_005792725.1). Taxonomy (GTDB): domain Bacteria; phylum Actinomycetota; class Thermoleophilia; order Miltoncostaeales; family Miltoncostaeaceae; genus SYFI01. The sequence goes on along the minus strand of SXQZ01000174.1, from coordinate 1,540 downwards.
GTGACCCCGGGGCCGGGCGTGGTGACCGCCACCGACGGCGCCGACGCAGACCCCGGGCCGAACTGGTTCGCGGCCGTGACGGTGAACCTGTAGGCGGTCCCGCTGTTGAGCCCGGTGACCGTGCAGGTGGTTGCGGGTGCGAGGGCGGTACAGGTCGCCCCGCCGGGGGAGGCCGTGGCGGTGTAGGCGGTGATGTCGCCCACCACGCCGGTCCAGGTGACTGCGGCCTGCCCCTCACCGGCCACCGCGGCCACGGCGGTCGGAGCGGCGATGGGCGGGCCGCCGAGCAGGCGGGCGACGCGGTGGCGCGTGATGCCGCCCACCTGGGTGAAGGACCCGCCGATGAGCACCTTGCCGTCGGGCTGGAGGGCGATGCTGGCGACGTCGCTGTTGGCGTCGGGATTGAAGGCGGGGTCGAGGCTGCCGTCTGCATGGAGGCGGGCGACGCGCTTGCGCAGGACTCCGCCGACGGCCGTGAACCCGCCGCCGATGAGCACCTTGCCGTCTGGCTGGGTGGCGATGTCGACGACGTCGTTGTTCGGGTTGGGATTGAAGCCGGTGTCGAGGCTGCCGTCTGGCGTCAGGCGGGCGACGCCCCGACGCGGGGTGCCGCCGACCGTGGTGAAGTTCCCGCCGATGAGAACCTTGCCGCCGGGCTGGAGGGCGATGTCGAAGACCAGGGTGCCGATCCCGCTGATCAGCATCTGGCCGTCGGACTGGGTGGCGATGGCGCTGGCGTCGAAGCCGGCGGCGAGGCTGCCGTTGGCGTTGAGGCGGGCCATGTTGGTTCGCGGGGCGCCGCCGACGGTGGTGAAGTCCCCCCCGATGAGCACCGTGCCATCGGGCTCAACGACGAGGGCGTAGACACTGCCGCCGATCGCGGGGGAATTGAAACCGGTGTCGAGGGTGCCGTCTGCGGTCAGGCGCGCGATGCGGTTGCGCGGGGTATCGCCCACTGTGCTGAACCAGCCGCCGATGAGCAGCGTGCCGTCCGGCTGCAGGGAGATGTCGGACACACCGCCGTTCGCGTCCGGGTTGAAGCCGGTGTCGAGGCTGCCGTCTGGATTCAGGCGAGCGACGTTGTTGCGCGGGACTCCGCCGAGGGCCGTGAACACGCCGCCGATGAGCACCTTGCCGTCCGGCTGGAGGGAGATGTCGTTGACACGGCCGTTCGCGTCCTGGTCGAAGCCGGTGTCGAGGCTGCCGTCTGGATTCAGGCGGGCGACGGAGTGACGCGCCACCCCGCCGACGGCCGTGAAGTTGCCCCCGATGAGAACCTTGCCGTCGGGCTGGGCGGCGATGGCCCAGACCATGTTGTCCGCGCTGGCATCGAAGCCTGCGTCGAGGTCCCCTCCACTCACCGCCACCGCGCCTACCGCGACCGCGAGGGCGAGGATCAGCGCAGCGGGAAGTGTGACGGCATGGCGCAGGCGTAAGGGTTCGGGCCCTCTCTGCCAACGTCACGTGAGACACCCATGACCCATTGTTTAGAGGGCAAGGCTGGAGAACATGATGATGTTGATCGAGACAACCGGAGCCG